>JALYZL010000082.1 GCA_030948875.1 Actinomycetota bacterium | reverse complement strand
GCCCGAGCTGGCCGTGTAGCCCTCGTTGAAGATGAGGTACAGGATGTGGAGAACCGAGCCCAGGCGGGCGTCGCGCGCAGCGTCGGGCGGCAGCTCGAACGCTGCGCCCTTGATCATCGCCTTGGCGCGGCTGATCCGCTGCGCCATCGTGGCCTCGGGGACGAGGAAGGCGCTGGCGATCTCGGCGGTGCTGAGCCCACCGACCGCCCGCAGGGTGAGCGCGATCTGCGACGGCGCGGTGAGCGACTCGTGGCAGCACAAGAAGAGCAGCGCGAGCGTGTCGTCGTACGTCCGTTCCCGCTCCGGTTCGTCCCGACCCGCGGGCGCCGCGGGCTCGGCGATGAGCTCCTCGCGCCGGCGGCGGGCGAGTTCGCCGCGCAGGGCATCGATGAGCCGCCGGGTGGCGACGGTCACGAGCCACGCCCGCGGGTTCCCGGGCACGCCCTCGCCCGGCCACTGGACGGCGGCGGCGAGCATCGCCTCCTGGACCGGCGTCCTCGCGGGCGTCGAAGTGCGCGTGGCGGCGGACGAGGATGCCGAGCACCTCCGGCGCCAGCGGGCGCAGGAGGCGCTCGAACTCACCTCCTCGGCTCACGTCTCCTCCCCGCCGATCTCCATGATCGGACGTACCTCGAGGGGGGCGAAGCGCGAGCTCGGCCACCGCGCGGCGATCTCCACCGCCCGATCGATGGTCTCGCAGTCGACGATCAGGTAGCCGCCGAAGTGCTCCTTGGCCTCGGCCAGGGGCCCGTCGGTGATCACCGGGGCGCCGCCGCTGACGCGCACCGTCTTGGTCTGCGCCGGGTCCGCGAGCGGATCGGTCGCAACGAGCTCGCCCGAGCTTTCAGCTCCGCCAGCACGGCGTCAACCTCGGCGCCCAGGGATTCGCTCCCGGGCCCGAAGAAAGCATCACGGGTGTCTGCGTTGTCGTACAGCAGCAGCATGTAGCGCATGGTCATTCTCCTTGTTGGTCACTTGCAGGCATAGACGATCTCGACCGAGCCTTCCGGCAGCGAGCGCTCTGACTCGAGCACGAGCTCGGTATCGGTGCTGACGGTGGGCGTCAGCCGCCTGTCATCCCCGAGCAGCACGGGGATCACCAGGAGCCCGAGCTTGTCGAGGGCGCCAAGGGCCCGGAAGGTCTCGATCGTCTGCGGGCCGCCGACGAGGTGGACATTCCCGCCCCGGTTGGCCGCTCGCAGCTTCTCGAGCAGCCGAGCGGGGTCGCTGCCGGTGACGATCGGCACCGGAGCTCCCTCGGTGGGAACGTTCGAGCCCAACACGAAGACGTCGAGGGCGGGCCACGGCCAGCGGTCGTTGGCGAGCGCAGGCTCGAACGTCGTGCGCCCCATGAGCACCGCCTCGCAGCGCTGCTGAAACTCGGGGAAGCCGTGGCTCCGACCCGAGACGAATGCCGGGTCGGCGGTCAGGACCGGCCACCCGTCCGGTGTGGTCACGTAGCCGTCGACGCTGATGCTCAAGCGGGTGAGGATCTGCATGTGCACTCGCCCCTCTCCGGACTCGGTGGGTTTGCCTTCATGCCTGTGAGTCGGAGCCGACCAGAGCGGCTCGACATCGCCTCGCGGGGAGCATCTCCTCGGTGCGACTCAGGCGTGTCGCACGCGGGGGTCCGTGCCAGAGAATGTTGGCTGATGGCACACCCGCGGCGCGGCGACGCGGCGGGGGGTGGCTCAGGCAAGACGGCAGCGCTGCCCGGGCTGGCCGACCTGGGTCAGGTGTGCCGGCCCGGTTGCGTCCGGTGGATCGAGAGGTCGGCTCCTTTAGGCCCGGATCGCCGAGACGCTGGGTCTGGCCGCGGTGCCGGGACTGGGCCGCTCCAAAGGCGGCGATCGGTGCGGAGGACCGCCGCGGACCGGTGGAGGGACAGGCCGCGGTCCTGTGCGAGGCGGTCGCACGGCGCGGCGAGGACGTGCTCCTCGTGGTCGACGACCTCGAGCAGCTCGCCGATGAGAGCGCCGCCGGCGGCCACCTTTCGTGATGCCGGTGAGCTGGTGACGATCCTCTCGTAGTCCGCCAAACGAGGCGAGATTCGGGCGGCGGCGGACGATGGGTGAGCGGGGACAGGCTGACGCTCGTGCACTTCGGGCGCGTGCACAGGGGGCTGCACGGCAGGTCAACGGTGACCGGGAAGACGCTGCCGGCTTGACCTGATGAGGACCCGCGCGCCGCGGGTCCATCCACTCGCGGCGCGCCTGGTTTTCTGGGTTCACGGCCCCCAGGCCGCTACCGTCGTCGGATGAGTGAGTTGCCGCTGCCCGACCCGCCGCTGCGAGGTGGCTCGGCGCTCTTGCGCCCGTGGGGCTTGGACGACGTTCCGGTCATAGTCGCTGCGTGCCAGGACCCGAGCATCGCCCGGTGGTCGCCATCATTCCCTTTCCGTACGAGGAGAGCGACGCCCTGAGTTGGCTGGAGAGCCAAGAGCCCATGCGCTTGGCTGGCGACGGGCTTGACCTTGCCGTCGTTCACGCCGAGACGGACTCGGTGCTCGGCGCGATTGGCATCGGGACCGTGAGCGCGATACTGCGCAGCGCCAGCATGGGGTACTGGCTTGCGCAGGAGGCCCGCGGGCAGGGGTACATGACGGCGGCAGCCCGCGTGCTCGCCCGCTGGGCGTTCGACGATCTCGGCATGGCCCGCCTTGAGCTGACCACGGACCCTCACAACGTTCCCTCGCAACGCATTGCTGAGCGATGCGGGTTCCAGCGAGAGGGGTACCTACGCTCGCACATGCTCATTCTCCACAGCGGGGAACGGCGGGACTCGCTGATCTACGGGCTACTGCCTGAGGATCTGCTCTAGCTCAGCTCTAGCTCGGTGTCAGAAAGAAAGCTCGCTGGTGAGGGTCGAGACGCCATTCAGCGGGAGGTCGGCGGCCCGGATATCAGTTGCTGAGGTTGATGACTGGGGAAGGCGGCTCCGGCCGCTCGGCTTCGGGATCTTTCACGATCGCGGTGCCGATCGCGAAGAACTCAACGATCCTTCCGCCCCAGCCGTGGTCGTGCTCGACCAGCTGTACCCCCACGATCCCATGAGCCGAGAGATCGGCCGCCTCGCGCTGCATCCGCGTCATCGCCAGTTCGCGGGCGTCGTACAGGGCTTGGGTGTACAGAGGCAGTTCGACGTTCCGGAACGTGTACTGCGCTGACCACTGACCGCGATAGGTGACTGCATAAACGCACGAGCCCATCACTAGTCCAACCGGGCGGCTGCCGGTCCGCAGCAGAGTCCAGAAATCCTGGCCCGACAGGTCGCTCGTGAACGGCCGCTCAGCTGCTGTCTTTCTATCTCGCTTGCGAACAGCGGTTCCGATCGCGACGAACTCGGCGGTGTGGCCGCGGGTCCCGAAGCCCTTGACCTCGAGCCGGACGCCGACGATGCCATCCGCGCCGAGATCGGCGGACTCTTCCTCCATCCGGCGCATCGCCAGCTCGCGCGCGTCATACAACGCGCTGGAGAGAACTTTGAGCTCGTGGCTGCGCCGAAGCTGCTGGCGCTGGTAGCCGATGTGGTAGATCGAGGTGCCGAGCACCAGCCCGAGCGGCTCGTAGCCGGCGTCTTCGACGAGCAGGTACTCGTTGATCGTCAGGTCTGAGGTGAACATTTCCGGCCTTGTTCAGCTCCAGCCGGTCTCGTCCTGACTCGGGCACCCCTTCGAGTGGATCGCGGTTGCTAGACATGCGCGCCGCCGGAGACGTCGAGAATCGGTTGGATCGGCAACGACCTCGCGTCTGTGCGCCGGATGGCCGAGGCGAGCACACGAGCGGTGAAGATCACCCCGGTACTCAGTGCGTGCTCGACCCGGAGCGTTCCAAGTCAAACTGGATGCCCACCACTCCGCTGGCCTTGAGCGCATGGGCGTCGGTCATGAGCCGTCGCAAAGCGCGCCGCCTCGACTCGTAGACCGACCGCGTGAGGTCTTCCAACTCGATGTTCGCGGCCACCGTCCCGCGCATCCGGGTCTTTGCGATTGTCGTGGCGCTCGGCGTGGCCTCGATCCGCGCGAACCCGGCGACGATCCCCACCGGTTCGATCCCGCTGCGGAGCATCAGTCCCAGCTCCCGCTGCGGAGCATCAGTCCCAGCTCCTGCCCTGAACGAGGGTCAGCACGGGCGGGTTGCGTCGCTTCTGCCAGGAATTGACTTTGACGGCAGTCCCCGTGAAGTGGACGACCCCTTCCGCCCACCCTTCCTCGCCAAACGGCTCATACCGCCGCGCCGCTTGGACGCCGATCAGCGCCTCAGCCCCGAGAATCGTCGCCTGCTTCGTCAACCGACCTAACGCGCGGCTGCGCAATGACGTCCACGCGTTCACGATCCGGGGATGCTCACGCCACCGCGCATCGCCGAAGCCAACACGATCGCCCCCCGCGTCACCGCTCAAGGCGCGCCAAAAGCGGTCCTTCCTCATCAGGTACCCCGGCGCGACGTGACCCGCCGCAAGGCCGACGACCTGCCCGAGCGGCTGGACCCCGGCCGCCTCCGCGCTCACCGACGAGGCCGGCGAGAGGAACGACGTTGAGCCGCCCCAACGAAGCAATTCCCGCAGACGCTCCTCGGTGCTGTTGGCGAGTCCGCCAGCGGCGATCCGATCAGACTGCCGCCCCGGACTGCTTCTGGACCCGACTGACACTCAGGCGACGATAGGTCGCATGCCGGATGGCACGCCACAGCCAGCCGTGGCGTCGAGAAACACGCAGCTCGGGCGACGCTGCCGACTGCTCCGGGGCCGCGAAGGGCCCGCGTTCCGTTCATGCGTCTGGGTGTCGGTGAACGAAGAGCGTGCCGCGCCGCTCGCCTTCTAGCCCTAGCTCCTCGATCGCCTCGCGCACGCCCGGATAGTCCGGGTTGGCGTAGTCATCGAAGACAATCTGCGCACCTGGGCGCAGATATGGTTGCCACGCCCGTACCTCTTCGATCGTCTGCTCACGCTCGTGTGAGGAGTCGATATACAAGAGATCGACCGGTTGCGGGTCCCGAGGCCCGGTCGAGCCCGGCGCAACCACCAATTCGATTCGCTCCTTCACGTCCGGTCTGACGAGCTCCAGATAGCGCTGCGGCTCGATGCGCTCGAACGTGTCGTAGGTCACGATGCGGCGCTCTTGGCCATCGAGCACGAGCGTGATCGCCGTCCACGCGGTCGCCGTGCCGATTTCAACTATCCGGCTGCAGTCCCTTGCCAACTCGAGCAAGACTCGCATGTCCGCCGGGCGCGTGGTCGACGATAGGCTGAACTGATCACCCGTGCGCCACGCCACCCGACGCGCACGCCAGTGAAACCACAGCACGCGCGGACGCTGGCCTCGCAGTCCCCAAATCCATTCCAGGTCCCGTCGCCGCCTTCCCAGCGCGGTGCGCACAGGGTTAGAACGCGACATCGTCATCTCCACCACTCTACGGTCGCGGGTGTCAGCGCACACCCCTACCAGGGCTCGGTAGATAGCCAATTGTCGCGGTAGCGTGTTCACATGGAATTGCGCCACCCTCATGTCGCCAGCCTTACCCTGCCTCCGGTGCCGCTGACCCGTGTCTCTCAGTATCCGCCTGCATTCATGGCGCGCCATCCGCTGCAGACGCTGCGCAACCTGGTCGGAAACCATCCGTCCAAGCTCGCCAATGATTACTTGGGGGGCTTGCGCGGCGTGGAGATCGGCGGGGCCTCGTACAACAACTTCTTCTTACAGACAATCAACGTCGACTACGCGCTGCTGTCGGCGACGGCGGGTGAGCAGCTACTCTGGGCAGGCCGCGTGATGCCCGTAAACGTCGTCGCTCGCGCGGACGCGCTTCCGTTCCCGGATGGTGCGTTCGACTTCGTCCTCGCCTCGCACGTGGCCGAGCACCTACCGGACCCGATCAAGTGTCTTCGGGAATGGGCGCGAGTGGCACGCCGGTACATATACGTGATCCTCCCCCAGCCCACCAACCAGCACAATCAGGATCGGCCGCTGACTTCCCTGGCCGAGCTGGTGGACCGACACGAGCGCGGCTTCAGCTCGTGGCAGGATCGCTACCACTGGACGGTCTGGGCGCCCGAGACCTTCTGTGAGCTTTGCACGTATCTGCGCATCCCGGTCATCGAGGTCCAGGACCCAGACGACAAGCGCGGGAACGGATTTGCCGTCGTCCTAAACGTGGGACTAGGACTCGACTAGGACGCGCTGTCGCACACGCACTCGCGCGCGCCGGCCCTCCCCCCCGCCAGCCGGCCGCTGCTCGCCCACAGCCGCACGGTAAACGGATGCACGCTCAGCTCACGCGCGATCGCCGCCGACGACATCCAGGGATCCTCATCGATCTCGCTACCTGAGCCGAAGCCGGCTGATCCTGACGAGCTGATCGCCGACCTCCGGGCGGGGCTCCCGCCCGGCGCGGCTGAGACGCCGTCGACGAGCTCGGCCTCGTTCGCGCCGGGTGCGTAGCGCGTGTAGACGATCGTCGTCTTGATGTCCGCATGACCGACCCGGCCTAGAGGTGCCGAAAGGCAGGGACGTTGCCCACAAGCCGTTCCTGTTATGCGACGCCAGGGTACCGCTGGTTCGTGGTGCGGCGGCAGGCGGGGCAGAGACGACGGAGGAAAGGTTGGCTGTGGCGGGGCCCATCAACGCGTCAACGCCGACCTCTCGGGCTCTGGTGCCGTCGCCATGTCCGCGGTCGCTGCGGACTCGACGGCCAGCGCTGCTAGTCGAGCAGTGCGGTGAGCCTCTTCGGCGCGAGGACCCGATAGCTCTCGGTCACGAGCTCACGGATCTCCTCCCAATCCGTATCGTCGGTGAGCAGCACCCCGATGCGATCACGGCCGGCTCGCGAGGCGAAGAACGGGTGGCCAATGGACGCCAACGCTTCACGGTCGTCTGGGTGGGCACGCAACACGAGCAGCGGGACGGGCTTGCCGGTCGGGTCCTCAACTGCCACGAGCAAGCAGAACGACCTCCGGCGGATGTCAAACGAGCGCGCTGTCGATCTCGCTTTGATTCGTGACTCGTCTACCCGCACCGTCACCTCGGGCAGCGCCAGGCAGAGCGCGCGAACCCGCTCGACGATGTCCTCCGGAAGCTCTACGGACGCGCTCACACGAGCACCGCCGAACCAGCCCGCTGGACGATCGAACGCGCTCGCACGGCGACCTACCCGCGGAACGCGGCTCGGGTTGCGGCCGCGGCCCCGCTGAAGTACTCGGGTGGATGGATGAAGCCCCACTCGCGGAACCTCACGCCGTCGGTGACGGCACGTCGGTAGCCGAAGCAGGCGAGGTAGAGCGTCCGGATGTACATGACCGCCTCGAGCCGGTCGAGTTCGTCGTCGGTCGGCTCAACGTGTCGGCGGTACGTGTTGACGGCGGCATCGATCCACTCCTGGTTCGGGCGACGCGGGTTCCACGAACCCGTGCCCCAAATCAGGTACCCGAAGTCGGCGAGACGCGGTCCCTGCCCGGACGCCTTCCAGTTGATCGCGACTGGCCCTTGTTCGCTCAGGACGGCGTGATCAGGGGCGTGGAGGAGATTTCCGTGGAGCAAACCTTCCGGAAGGCCGTGACCGTCATCGGCCGAGCGCACCTGGTTGCGGAGCTGCTCGAACCGCTCGCGATCGGCGGCCGCGACCTTCGTATCCACGGCGTCGAGAAACGAAAGGGCCGCCAGCAGATCCTGACGCGGCGTGCCCTCACGGCTCGGGTCCTCACCGCTCGCTCCACCCGGGCGGCTTACGGAATCGTCGTACGGCAGCGCGTGCAGCCGTCCGAGCAGCTCCCCCATCATGGCGAACTTCGCGGGGCCATTGGGGAGCTGGACGCCTTCGACGAACCTCGTCACGAGGACCGCGCTGCCATCGAAGTCAGATACCGCGCTCTCGACCGCCAGGCGCTCCGCGGGATAGCCCTGCCGCTCCAGGAAACCCAGGATCGCGGCGTCGCCTTCGACGCCAACCCGCGGGCGACCCGGCGGGAACGCACGCGCAACCCAGGGCTCACCGTCGTTCCGGTCGATGCGGAAGACGTAGCTCTTGTGCACACTCAGCTTCGTCGCAGCGACGGCGTCGATGCCGTAGCGATCCCGGAGATGGACGAGCAGCCGCTCGGCAGCGGGCTCGTGGTTCATGCGCGCACCGAGACCCTCGAGATCCGTCAGCGCTTCGGTGTAGCGCTGCCCAGTCTCCTCGGCGTGGCGCCGGACAACCTTCTTGAAGCTGGCGTCCTTGGTCATGGACAAGCCTCCCCTTGACACCCCCGTCCCCCAGTGACGCGGCGTTGGAAGATGGCCTGTGACATTGACGACCGAGAGGGCAAATCCCCTTCGCCAATGGAACCCCGACTGGGGCGGATGTTCCACAGCTCGGCGACCGGTCGCCGCCGTGACCACACTATTCCTGAGGCGCTCGGACTTTGTCAAGCACTACGACCGCTTCACCCACGAGATGACACCGCGAGAAATTGGCGTCGGCCTGCGCGACCAGCCCGTCCAGGGTCGACCTCAGCGCAGGCTAACGACTCGAATCCCGGGACCGGTTGCGGAGGGGGCTCAAGTCGCGCGGAGTGGTCTTTGTGATGTCGCGAGACATGGTCCGCTGCTCGCCGAAGCCCGGGCCATCACGGAACAACGTCACGACTGCCGACGCCCTCAACGTGGTCATCGCCGGCGACTCGGACTCGCCCTCACTACCGGAGACATCCAGCTGGCTCGCGCACCCGGAATCGACATCGAGGTGAGACAAGTCGTGCGGACGCCCACGGCGGCCATGAACCGCTCAGCGCGCGCCCGGCCAGCCGTCCGCTACCGCGACACCCGCTTCGCTGGCAAGTCGCGCATCGCAGAGTCGGTCGGCGGCTTCCCTGCAACGCGCGGCAAGCACAACTCAAGACTCTGCTTGGTCGCCGGTCCCAATGGCCATGTCTGCCGGATCGGCGGTATCGTGAGCGTGTGTGCCGGCTTGAGCGCATCTCGTCCGACCCGACGGTCTGCCACGGCCAACCGACGATCAGAGGGCTGCGCTACACCGTCGAGAGCGTCCTCGAGCTGCTGTCGGCGGGCATGACGATCGACGAGCTGCTCGCCGACTATCCGGACCTGGAGCGCGAGGACATCTCCGCCGCGTTGGAGTTCGGAGCCCGCGCGGCGGGGCGCCGCCGCGTGGTGCCGCTGTCCGCGGCGTGAAGTTCCTGATCGACGCGCAGCTGCCGGCCCGGCTCGCGGAGTTCCTGAACCGAGCTCGGCATGACGCCTTGCACACGATCGGGCTGCCCGATGGGAACCCGGTGACCGACAGCCAGATCGCGCAGCACGCAGACACGGAGAACCGCGTCGTCGTCACAAAGGATCAGGACTTCCGCGACGGCCACCTGCTCGGGCGAATCGCCGCGGAAGCTACTCGTCGTCGCAACGGGAAACATCACGAACGACGCCCTACTCTCGCTCTTCGAACTCCACCTCGACGCCATCGTCTCGGCGCTCGGTGAGGCCGACTTCGTCGAGCTGACACAAGACGCTCTCGCGCTGGGCCGGCGCCCGGACGACGCCGCCAGCTGACGCCGCAGGGGATCGAAATTGACCGTCCGGCCGCCGATCGCGACGGCCGCCAAGACCGCGTCCGGCTTATGCCGCATGCCGAAATCGTCCTCGAAGTCGGACCGCAGGTCCCCCCGCACACCACCTACACGTTCCCGCCCGGGAGCTGACGCGTCGGTTCCCGATGTTGCCGAGAGCGGGAACTTGTTTCCCCGTTTGTTCCCCGTCGCTCGCGTCGTCGCGATTGCGGATGCAGGGAAAACCCCAGCAGCACTGGCCGTTTGATGTAGTCGGGGAGACAGGATTTGAACCTGCGACCGCCCGGCCCCCAGCCGGATTCGGCTGATTCTCGTACGGTCAGAATCGCGTGATTTGGTGGGCTTTTCTGTCCGTTCGATCAGGTACGATCAGGTCAAAATGGAACATGAAACAGTACATGGCGTAGGCGGGACGATTCTGCGGAGTCGGCTGTGGCAGCGTCGCGAAGACCGCCCGGCCCGTTTGGGGGTGGTCCAGGAATCCGTGTTCCATCTTGTACCAATCGGGTCGCCGGACCGCCCATGAGCACGTCGCCAGCATCGTCTCGTCGCGCCTACGGGACTGGCACGCTCCAGGTCGTCGGCCGCTCGTGGATCGGCGCGTGGTACGGGCCGGACGGCCGCCGCGTGCGGCGGAAGGTTGGTGACGTCCGCACCGAGGGCCGAGCTGATGGGCTGACGAAGGCTCAGGCCGAGCGCGCGCTGCGGCGCATGCGGGAGCTCGACAGGCCGCCCGTGGCGCCCGACGCCGAGCGGGTGACGATGGAGCAGGCCGGCCGAGAGTTCTGCCAGCGCTTGGAGCTGAAGGGTCGGCGCAAATCACACCAGCTGACCGTCGCCTCCGACCTGCGCAACCACATCGCGCCGTTCTTCGCCGGCAAGACCGTGGATCGGATCCGGCCAACCGACATCGAGCGCTACATCGCGGCGAAGCGCAAGACGCTGGCGGTCAAGACGATCCGCAACCACGTCAACACGATGCACTCGATCTTCGACCTCGGTCTGCGGAAGGGCTGGTGCCAGACGAACCCGGTGAAGCTCGCCGATCGGCCGACGGTGAAGAAGACCGAGACACGGATCCAGTTCCTCGACCAGCCCGAGTTGGAGCAGCTGCTCGCCGCGCCCTACCCGGACGACGCGTTCGGCCGGATCGAGCCGACTCTGTATCTGACGGCGGCGATGACCGGATTGCGCCAGGGCGAGCTTCTCGGGCTCCGCTGGCGCGACGTCGACTTCGACGCGCGCAAGGTGCGGGTCGTCTCGCCGTATGTCCGCGGCGAGTTCGGCGATCCGAAGTCGGCCGGCTCGGGGCGCTCAGTCCCGATGGCCGAGCGCGTCGCCGTGGCGCTGCGCGAGCTGCGCTCGCGGTCGGTGTACTCGCGCGACCGCGATCTCGTGTTCTGCCACCCGGAGACCGGGAAGCCGCTCGACCGCTCGAAGCTCGTCCGCCGCTTCAAGCAGGCCATCGACCGCGCGGGTGTCCACCGGATCACGTTCCACGAGCTGCGCCACACGTTCGGGACGCGGATGGCCGCCGCCGGCACCCCGATGAGGACCCTCCAGCATTGGATGGGCCACGCCGACTCGAAGACGACCCAGATCTACGCGCACTACCAGCCGAGCGACCAGGAGGCTGACGCCGTCGATCGGGCGTTC
Organism: Actinomycetota bacterium; assembly: GCA_030948875.1. Taxonomy (GTDB): domain Bacteria; phylum Actinomycetota; class Thermoleophilia; order Solirubrobacterales; family Solirubrobacteraceae; genus Palsa-465. Next base: position 3,839 of record JALYZL010000082.1, on the reverse strand, counting down.
GCGTGACGCCGCGTTGGGTCCGTCATGACGTTGGTTCGGCGAGGAACGGCTCGACCCAGTCCCGGTAGGAGCCGATGAAGTCGCGAGCCGTGTCGCGCACGAGGATCGCCGCGCGATGCACGTCGCCGGCGGGCGTCTGGACGTAGCTGTGCTCGATCCGGGTCCTGGCGCTCTGGGCCTGCATGAGTCGTCGGCAGAGGCTCGCGCTGATGACCTTGGCGTCGCGCATCGCTTCGAACGCGATCTCCGTCGACGACCCGTGGCTGTCCGCCGGTCTCGGCAGCGCCGCGAGCTTGACGCCGGCTTCGGCGAGCTCGCCCACGTAATTCTGGACGCGCCCCAACGCGCGCTCGACGGCCTGCACGCGGTTGTAGGCGTCCATGTCATCAGAGGTGTTGTAAGCCTCCTTGAACTGCTGGAGGTCGAAGTTCTCCCCGAAGCTCGCCATCGCGTGTTCCAGGGCCGCGTACTGGCGCGGGAGGTCCTCGAGATGGCGGACGATCGCGAGACGCCAGCGCTTCGCGTCCACGGGCCTCGCGTCGGATTCGGGCACGGTTAGCGCGCCCCCATGCGGTCGATGCCGGCCAGCGCGGCATCAGTTCGCTGCGCCCTTGTCCTGCGAGCCACGCGTCGCAGGCTAGGCTCGCGACCCCGCAGTTGTCGCCACAGCCCTTCGCGGTCGACGAGCACCCGCCCGTCCGTGATCACGTCGGCGAGAAACAATGGCTCCAGCTCGGCATCCTCGAGCCGGACCACATCGACTCGGCGCCCCGTGGCCGCCGTGAGCTTGGCGCTCAACTCGACGACCCGCTCCAGGTCTGGATCGCGAAGCACGACGAGCACGTCGACGTCGCTTCCGGCAACCGAGGTACCTTTTGCCGCCGACCCGAACAGCAGGGCGAAGCGGACATTGTGCTCGGTGCGCAGTGCTGCCCTCAGAGCCGAGAGCAGCTTCCACGTCCGCCGCACGTACTCCCGCTCCGACAATGAGATGTCCAAAGTCCTCGGGGTCGGCCGGACCCCGCGAAGGCTGCCTTCCGCGACCGCGCGCCGTAGCGTGCGTTCATGCACGCCTACCTCACGGGCCAAGATCGCCAACTCTGTCATGAGTCCATTATAGACGCGACATATGTCCGTTCCAGCGCAGTCATATGTCCAATCACGCCCGCTCGTGCCGCTACTCGTCCTCCAGCGGCGGATACTGAGGCGGCGCGTTTCCGCGTCGCTCACTCACGCGGGGCATCGTGTGGCCGCTATCGACCCGCTCGCGCAGGGTGAGCATCACGCGCCATTCGTCGCCGTAGTCGAAGACGTACGCGATCTCTGCGCCGATCTTGAGCCGGAGTTCGTCGACCGGCACGTCCGCGGTCTTGCTGTCGGTGTCCGGGGCGCCGGGGATTACGCGCTCGGCGGCCGCGTCGGCCCAGAACTGGCCGTCGAGCCAGAACGAGTACAGGTGATCGTTCTCCCAGTTGAACGCCTGCTGGATCGCGTCGTGTAGCGCGGTGAGGTGCTGGTGCCCGGCGACCGCGACCTTGGCGCTGACGCCGTCGACGTTGAGCAGCTCCGCGTCGAACACGAACACGTCGCGGCCGGTCACATCGGTTCGGCTTCGCCCGAGCACCATCCTGCCGGCTGGACTGAGCGAGACCAACGTACGCCAGCTCTTTGGCTCGGCAGGATCGGGCTGGTGGTTGACCAGCCCGTACGCCTCGCCCCGGCAGAGGACGTCGCCGACAACCCAGGAGACTCCCTGCTCGCTGGGTGGGCCCCCGTCGGGCCCGCGCCAGCCCCACTGCGCCGCCTCGTGCGCCGGCGTGACGAGCTGCTCACGGGTGCACGGTGCGTTCTCTTCGAGCTCCTCGACGACCACGTTTGCGACCATCGCCGTGAAAAGATCACCGCCGTCGAGGTCCAAGCCGAGGTCGTAGAGCAGCGCGAGCGGGTCCGCCGCGAGCTTCCGCCCTCGGGCGGTGATGAGGAGCTTGCGCGTGCGCCGGCGGACGAGCCGGCGTCGCTTCATTCCTTCGTGAAGCGCTCCGAGCAGAGGCATGTCCCACTCCCGGTGCGGCGGCCCGAACAGCTCGGCGTTCCACCAATCGGGCCAGCGCTCAGCGAACTCGCGCACGACAACTCTTGCGAGCGCGTAGGTCTGGGTCAGCGGGACACCGTCGGCGCTCGCCATCTCCAACAGCCAGCGGGCGGGAGCCGTGGCGGCGGCCGCCAGCTCCTCCGCGACTGCCGTCGGTTGGTCGTCGACGTCGGTAACGGTCATCGCGGCCAGAGTCGCACAGCCACCGGCGCGACCGATCGGTCCCGAGACGCAGAGCGCGCAAATTGCGCCAACGCGTCCACGTTCCGCCGCCGACCGCGCTATTTCTCTTGCCATGAGCTTCGAGCAGGCGTTGAAGAAGGGCGACCTCGACGTCGCCCGGGCGATCCTCGACGAGCTTGTGCATCTTCCCGACACGGGCGGGCTCTGGATGCCCGAGTGCTATGCCGACCTCGCTCGCGAGTACGACCGGCAAAGACGTCACGACGACGCGATCGCGTTGCTCGAGCGGGCGATCGAACTCGGCTGGGGCGGAAGGCCCCACCCGCGATCCGACATCGCCGAGTTCCACCTGCGGGCCGGAGAACATGACGAGGCGGCCGCGATCTGGGCCGAGCTCAAGGCCTCGGATCCCGACGAGGTGTGGCTCTACAACGCGGCGGGCCTCTCCTACAACGAGATCGGAGAGCACGAGCTCGCAGTTGAGTGGCTTGGCGAGGGGATCGAGCTGGCGATGCGCACCGACGACCCCGAGCGGATCATCAACCAGCTATCGGATGTCCGCCGCCACAGTCTCGACGTCCTTGGGCGGGACCTTGACGAGCTGGAGGAGCGGGTCGGTCCGTTCATGGAGGACTGGAGCTCCGAGGCGCGGAGCCGGAGCCGGCGCATGGCGCGGCTGATCGACGCCGCGAACTCCATCCCGGTGATCCGAGACACGCCCAGCGTTCACGAGCGCGACCGCGACGAAGTCGCCGTGTCCATCTCCTGGTTCCGGGCCGGCGAGTACGAAGAGGCGATCAAGCGCTGGCCGAGCCTCGCCGAGGATTGGGCCGACGTCGCGCACGCCGACTACTGCCGTCGCCTGGACGGCAACATCAAATGGATGCGAAGCCACGGCATGCCGATCCGGGCGGTCGCGCCGATCGTCGTGGACGACTTCGTGGCGTGGTGCGCCGAGCACGATGAAGATCCGGAGGAAGCACGAGCCTCCTACGCCGTCCATCTCACGACGGAGGGCGAAGTCATCGCATGGCCGCCTGGGCGCAACGAGCCGTGCTGGTGCGGCTCCGGACACAAGTACAAGAAGTGCTGTGGACCTGCCCCGGCGCGTCCGATGCACGAAGTCGGCGTCTAGCCCGGGTCCCCGCAGCGGCTCCCCGGCGATGACTGATTCTTCCTTCTCAGCTTGAGGTAGATCTCGATCGCCTGCTCGGCAGCCTCGGGCGGCAGCCCGGCACGGAGGCTGGCGATCATCTCGTCAGGCTCGGCCGGCTTCCGCTCTGGCAGCGAGGCGAAGAACGCGTCGATCTCGGCTCGGATGGCTTCGGCCTGGTCGGGGTGCTCGCGCTCGGCCCAGTCGAGCAACTCGCCGCCGACTTCTTCGAGTGCGGCCCGCTTGGCGTCGATCGCGATCCGGAACACATCGGCGATGGCCATGTGCTTTTCGCGGTTGCCCCACGGAATCGGTTCGATCCCGAGCCGCTTGGTGGCTCGCGTGATCCCGGAGGGGTCGATGCCAATAAACCGGGCAGCGTCGGTATAGGTCGGAAGCGCGGCAACGTAC
>JALYZL010000044.1 GCA_030948875.1 Actinomycetota bacterium | reverse complement strand
CGATAGAGGAGCGGCGGGGGCGCGACGCGGGCGGGGCGCGACGCGGCGCCCGATACCCACCGAAATCGAGCCTGGTCGAGAAACGTGACGGTGGGTTGCGTTTCTCGACCAACGTCCGGGCACACCGTGACCGGACCGTGACGCGCGTGAGCACTCTGCAAACGCGCTGTGTCGCCTCTACAGCACCGGCGTGCGGTAGCGAACGGCGCCCCGGGCGACGGAACCCGTCTCGATCGTGTCGTAGAGGAGGAGGAAGGGCACGGCCCAGGGGCCGGCGCCGGCTGCCCGGGCGCGCGCGGCCAGCTGCAGCGCGTGACGCATGAGGAGGAAGCGGCGCAGTGGCCTCGGCAGGGCGAGCGCGAGGAGCGAGCGGATCACCAGGTAATGCCAACCGTTCCAGAACAGCCGGCGGTTCAACATGACGCGGGCCTGCGGGTGACGGGCGAACACGAGCGCTGTTTCGGTCAGGCGCATCGCCTCCCTCAGAGTGCGCAGCGGTCCGAGCTCGTGGACGGCGTGGAACACGAGCGCGTCGGGCGCGAATACCGTCACGCCGCCGGCCTCGACTGCGCGCCACGCAAGGTCGGTGTCCTCCCCGGCCGAGAACAGGCCGAAGATCTCGTCGAACCCGCCCACGCGTTCGAGCAGAGCGCGGGGATAGAAGATGTTGCAGGCCTCGTATTGCGGTCCGAGGGAGTTGACGGTGATCGTCCGCGAGTACACCCCCCGGCGCCCGACCTCGGATGGGTTGGGCTCGGTCCGCCCCTGGACGATCGCGCCCGGGTGCCCGCGACTGACCGCCAGCGCCTCGGACAGCCAGCTCGCTTCCGGTACACAATCGTCATCGGTGAAGGCCACCAGCGGCGCCCGCGCTACGCGCCAGCCGCTGTTGCGTCCGGCCGACGTGCCGCGTACGGCATCGTGGCGTACCGAGCGCAGCGCGAGCGCGCCCCGACGCAGCTCCTCGGCGAGAGCCTCCTGAGTGCCCGGGGTGAGCGATCCGTCGTCGACGACGATCACCTCGAACGCCTCCGCCGCGAGGGTCTGCGCCCGCAGACCCTCGAGCAGGGCGGCGAGGCGCTCGGCGCGGTCGTGGGTGGGCACGACCACGGAGACCTGCGGTGTGGGTGTGCTCACGCGGGGAGCGTACTTGCGTCCGCGCGCGATTCCATCGGCTCCGCCGCGTCAGTGCGCCTCACGCCGGCGATCACGGCCATCCGATCTCGGAGATCGGGCGCCCACATCCGCTCGTCGACGCCGGCGGCGCGAGCGGCACGGACGAGGCCGCGGCCGACAGCGGGCGAGTAGCCGCCGGTCCGCTCGAGGTAGTAGCCGACGGTGAACGCCTTCGGCGCCGTCGAGACCTCGAGCTGCTCGAAACCGCAGCGCTCGAGTAGCGTCGCCAGCGACCCGCGCGTAAAGTACTGGACGTGGGTGGGGATCACCGACCACCAGCGCTTGCCGAGCACGCGAGCGACACCGCTACCCGCGTCGGGCACCGCTAGCGACACGACACCGCCGGGCGCGAGCAACTCGCGGATGCGCGCGAGCGCCGCGGCCGGCGAGACCAGGTGCTCGATCACGTCGCCCATGACGATCGCGTCGAACGAGGCGCGCTCGAGCTCCGCCGAGAACAGGTCCCCGGTCACAACGTCGAGCCCGAGCTCATCGCGCGCGTAGCTCGAGCCGAACTCGCTCGGCTCGACTCCGAACGTCCGCCAGCCGCACTCGCGCGCCTCGGCGAGCAGGAAACCGACCCAGCAGCCGAGATCGAGGATCGCGCCCCGTCCCGCCACGTGCGCCTCGATCCGCGCGAGCGCTCGCCGCGCCGTCTCGCGCTGCCCGGCCTCCTCCTCGATGTAGGCGTCGGACTGCGCTTGCGCGTACGCGCCCGCGAGGATGGCCTCGTCGGGCATGGGGTCGAGCTGCATGTGGCCGCAGTGCGGGCAGCGCGCGATGTCGCCGAGCGCGCTGCCGAAGCGGTCGGTCGATGGAATCAGCCCATCGGGGCCGATTTCGCCGGCGACGCGAAGGTGCGGACGCAGCCCGAGCCGGTCGCATGCGGAGCAGACGCCTTGCGCGGACATCGGGCTATGTTCCCACGACCACGACGACCTCCTCCTTCACGAACGAGCCCATCCTCGAGCTGCGCCGCGCCGCGGTACGCGCTGGGCTCGCGGACGCGCTCGCGAGCGTCGACCGGAAGCTTCCCCTCGCCGTGCCGGTGTGGATCGGCGACGACGCACGCGCGGGCGACGAGCTCCGCTCGACCGATCCGGGAGACCCCGAGCGCGTCGTCGCCGCGAGCGCCCGCGCGGGCGAGAGTGATGTCGCCGCCGCGGTTCGGGTCGCGGCGGACGCCTTCCCGGCCTGGAGCTCGACCCCGGCGGGCGAACGCGCCGCGGTGCTGACGCGTGCCGCCGCATGGATGCGCGAGCGCCGGCTCGAGCTCGCCGCGCTCGAAGTCCGCGAATGCGCGAAGCCCTGGCCTGAGGCCGACGCGGACGTGTGCGAGGCGATCGACTTCCTCGAGTACTACGCGCGCGGCGCAGTCGGGCTCGACGCGGGTCGCGAGCTCGTGCAGGCTCCCGGCGAGCGCAACGAGCTCCACTACGCGCCGCGTGGCGTTGCGGCCGTGATCTCGCCCTGGAACTTCCCGCTCGCGATTCCGTGCGGGATGACCGTGGCGGCGCTCGCCACCGGGAATACCGTCGTACTCAAGCCCGCCGAGCAGTCGCCCGGGTGCGGGCTGAAGCTCGTGGAGGCGCTCCGGGCCTCCGGGGCTCCGCCGGGCACCGTCTCCCTCCTTCCCGGCGAGGGCGATACCGGGGCGGCGCTGGTGAGGGACCCGGGCGTCCACACCGTCGCCTTCACAGGCTCGCTGCCCGTAGGCCTCCACATCGTCCGTGCCGCCGGCGACACTCCCGCCGGGCAGGACCACCTCAAGCGGGTGGTGGCCGAGCTCGGGGGTAAGAACTGCATCATCGTCGACGCCGATGCGGACCTTGATGAGGCGGTGCCGGCGATCGTGTCCTCAGCCTTTCACTACGCCGGTCAGAAGTGCTCGGCCGCCTCGCGGGTACTCGTCCACGAGGCGATCGCCGACGCCCTCATCGGCCGCGTCGCGGGCGCCACGCGCACATTGGTCGTCGGACAGGCGGGAGACCTCGGCACCGAGGTCCCGCCGGTGATCGAGCGCTCCGCCCAGGAGCGTGTGCACCGCTACGCCGAGCTCGCGGCGCGCGACGGAGTGATGGTGGTCGGTGGCGGGCAGGTGCCCGAGCGCGGCTGGTTCTGTCCCCCCGTCGTTGCCGCCGACCTCCCCGCCGGCTCGCCGGTGCTCGAGGAGGAGATCTTCGGGCCGTTGCTCGCGATCGAGCGGGTCCGCGATGTGGAGCACGCGTGCGAGATCGTCGACGGGCAGCCCTTCGCCCTCACCGGCGGGTTGTTCTCCCGCAATCCGGCCACCGTCAGATACGTCCGCGCCCGCAGCCCGGTCGGCAACCTCTACGTGAACCGCGGCATCACCGGCGCTATGGTCGGCCGCCAGCCCTTCGGAGGCAATCGGCTCTCGGGCAACGGGACCAAGGCCGGGGGGCCGGACTACCTCCTGCACTTCGTCGAGCCCCGCGTGGTGAGCGAGAACACCATGCGTCGCGGCCTCGTTGTCTGACAACCAGGCGCTATCGCAGCGGATGCAACATTCGGTCGGTCGGTCGGTCGGCCGGACGCGATGGCGTGTGGGTAGGAGGCCCCATCGGGTCATCGCGGTGGTGCGAATGCCCAGCGGGATTCTCCTGCAACTGCGGGCTTTCGATGGAGGTGTCCGGATCAGATGCAACATTGTTGCGGTGAGTTCGAGCCTCGATTTGGCCTGTGGGTAGGCGCGTTGATGCGGTTGGGGCGGCGCATCTGGTGCTCGCTCAGGGTGTTGCAGCTCGATCCGGCGCGGCGGTGTTCGACGGGATGGTGGCTGGTTGGTGCGCGCAGCAGCGAAGCCGGATGCTGAACGAGGTGACGGTCGGTGGTCGCGAGCGGCTCGTTCGGCGGTTCGCCTAGTTCACGAACGAGTACCCGTGGTCTTGGCGAGCGCAGGATGTCGAGGGGTTCACGACTTCGTTGCGGTCGGCGGGATTAGCGCACTCGACGGTCCGTGGCTACCACCACGTTTTGGGGCTGTTCGGCGAGTTCATTTGCGATCCGCGCTACGGCTGGGTGGACGAGTGCGAGCAGCGGTTCGGTCGCGCGCCGGCGGTCATCTGCCACGAGTGGAACACGGCGGTGCATGTGAGCGAGTTCGAGGGTCGTCCGGGCCGTCGGGCGTTGACGCGCGATGAGCTGCAGCGGTTCTTCGACTACGCCGACAGTCGGGTCGATCGCTGGCTGACAGCGGCAGGAAGGAAACGCTGGCGGCGTTTCGTGACGCGACCTTACTCCGTGATCAGGTTGCGCGAGCGGCTTCTCGACGTGACCCGCAGGACCGCGGCGCGGGCTACCGCCGGGTCGACATGCGGCTCAACCCCCGCGACCGCGTCGACAGCCCGCACGATCGATCGCTCGCCGTTTCCCGCGGCGTCTCCAGGCACGCCGGCGCAGGCGCCGGCTCCGCGCTCACGCCCCCGAAGGCTTGTCCGGATCCACGATTCGAGCGCGGACGGGGCGCAGCCCCGCCCGCACCTTCCGTGTCGCGCGCTCCTCCGGCGAGCCCGCCACCTTGCGCTGCTGGCGGTTCTTGACAACGGGCTCGATCAGATCGTCGACACCGCAATCGAGCAGGTCGCACAGCGCCGCGAGGGTGTAGACGTTCAACCGCTCCGGTTGCTGGGTCGCCAGCCGATACACCTGCTCGCGCGAGAGCTCGATCCCACGCTCCGCCAGCGGGGCGATCAGGTCCGTTGTGGAGAACATGCCGCGCGTGGCCATCACCTCCCGCAGGTGCCAGCGGACGCCCATCCTGCGGGTCACGGCGCGACCCCGAACGCTCCCCGCAGCGCCTCGGCGAGCACACGGTTCCTGTAATCGTCAGACACCCCGGTGTAGATCGCCGTCGTCGCCGCATACGCGTGACCGACCTGGTCGGTCACGAACCGCTCCGGAAGCCCAGCCTCGATCAGATGCGTCACATACGAATGCCGCAGTCATAAGCGAGGACCTGGTCGAGCTCGCACAGCGGCTGCTACACGACCCGGAGCTGCAGGTCCGCGACCGAGTCGCCGGCGTCCTGGTGGCCATATTCGCGCAGCCGGTCAGCCGCGTTGCGCGCCTCACGACCGACGACGTCACCCTCGACGGTGACAGCGTCGCGATCCGGTTCGGGAAAGCGGCCGTCAGCATGTCTGAGCCAGTCGCACGCGATGTCCGCAAGCTGCTGGCCGACGTGACAGGCCGATCAACCGCCACGGTCCGGCACCCGACTTGGCTGTTTCCGGGCAGCCCGCCGACGCGACCGATCGGCGAGCAAGTGCTCAGCCGCCGCATGAAACGCATCGGCGTCGACTGCAACGACGCCCGCCGGGCTGCACTGCTGCAACTCGCCGGCCGACTCCCGGCGGCGATAGTCGCCGACCTACTCGGCATGCACATCGCAACTGCCACCCAGCGGGCAGACATCGCCGGACGACCATGGGGCGATTACCCAGCCCTGCGTACTCGCAACTCCGCCTCACCCTGAGCAAGATGTTCGGGGATGCTCCAAGCCCACGGGAACAGGCGCTCAACGAACTACGATGCGGAGCGATGCTGAGCAAAGCGATCCGCGTGGTGGTGCTTGTCGGACTCACCACATCGTTCCCGCCGACCGCGATGGGCGCCGAGCGAGCGACGACTGTTCGCCCACCGAAAAACGCAACAGCCGCCGCGCGCGGCTACCTACGGGCGCTCAAATCAGAGAAGGGGTCGAACATCTGCCCTCTCGTGACCGAGGCGACCAAGCGAGCGTTTATCGACCAAGCGCGAACGGACGGCCTCAAGGTATCTCGCTGTGAGCCCGCCGCCGATCACGACTTTCACAAAATCGGTCGCGTGCTCGGCAGCTTCCACATCATCCGCGTCGTCGTCCATCGACGCGTGGCCTACGCCACCGTCAATGACGCGCCGATCTCCGATAGCGGCAACGACACGTTCCTGCTCCGGAAGACTCGCGCCGGACGCTGGCTTGTCGACGACTCCTAAACGCCGAGAACGCCCCTACTCTCCCGGGCCGCGCACGCGCGCGAACTGCTCGCCTCAGCCTCGCCCGACGGGCTCGGCTTCGCCTCACAGCCCGCGCGCGTATTCGAGGGTCACACCTCCACGCAACTGACTAGCGACCACCCGGACGCCGGCCTGCCGAATAGCACGCGGTTCGAATAGCGCCCTACGCCAGTTGCATGACTTGATTTAACGATCGCTTAGCTGGATCATGGTCACGCGGCAATGGTTCTTGAGACGAACGTGTGGAAGGTGCTAATGCTGGTCGGCCTCGCGGTGGCGATCGTGATGAGCCTGTGCTGGAGGGCGCCGCGGCGGGCGGTGTCTCGTGGTGACCTCCATCGGCTGGTCTTCTCGGGGGTCTGCTTGTACGCCGTCGGGGGATTCGCGCTCGTGGTCCACCGCCACGCCCTCGCCGGCTTCGTGTTCGCGGGCGGGATCGTCACCTGCGCGGTGGCCGTGTGGCTCTCCCGCGGTGTCGACTCCGAGGACCCGCCGCCCGACGACGAGCCGCCTGCCGACGAGCCATCGCCGCCTCCAGGTCCGGACGGGCTCTCGACGGTCGATTGGGATGAGTTCGAGCGCGCGTTCGGAGACTACGCGGCGCGCGACCGGGCCGGCACCGCCTGAAGCAGCAGCTCGTGCACTCGGGCCTCGCCGGAGAGCTCGGGGTGAAACGACACGGCGATCACGTTGCCTGCCCTGACGGCGATCGGGTGCTCGTCCATGCGGGCTAGCACCTCGACGCCGTCCCCGTGCTCCTGCACCCACGGGGCGCGGATGAAGATGGCCCAGATCGGCCCGCCAGCCACGCCGGCGAGCTCGACCTCGGCCTCGAAGGACCGGATCTGACGGCCGAAGGCATTGCGGCTCGTGCGCACATCGAGGATCCCGAGATGGTCGCGATCGAGCATGATCATCCCCGCGCACGTGCCCAGCACCGGCGTCCCCGATGCCGCCAGCGCCCGCAGGGGCTCGGCCAGTCCCTCGCGCTCGACTCCCAGCGTCATCACCGTCGACTCGCCGCCCGGGATGATCAGCGCGTCGAGACCCTTGAGCTGTTCCGGGACCCGTACCTCACGCGCCTGCGCCCCAAGGCGACCCAGCAGCCTGGCGTGCGCTTCGAAGTCGCCCTGGAGGGCGAGGATACCGACCGTCGCCGCCAAGCGAGCTACCAGCCGCGCGGCGCGAGCAGTTGCTCGACCTCGAGCTTGGAGGTCTCGAGGCTCTCCATCGCCCGGCCCAGCCCGGCCGATGCCGCCGCGATCCGTACAGGATCGCGAAAGTTCGTGGTCGCGTCGACGATCGCGCTCGCTCGGCGCGCCGGATGCTCGGACTTGAAGATGCCCGAGCCGACGAAAACGCCCTCGGCCCCGAGCCGCATCACCATCGCCGCATCGGTGGGCTCGGCGATCCCGCCGGCGCAGAACAGAACCACGGGCAGTCGCCCAGCAGCGGCGACTTCGCGAACCAGGTGAAGCGGCGCGGCGAGCTCCTTGGCCGCGGTGGCGAGCTCCGCACTGTCGAGCGTGCTGAGCCGTTTGATCTCGCCCCCGATCACGCGCAGGTGCTTGACCGCCTGGACGACGTCCCCGGTTCCCGCCTCGCCCTTCGAGCGAATCATCGCCGCGCCTTCGCCGATCCGGCGTAGCGCCTCGCCCAGGTTGGTGGCCCCGCAGACGAAGGGAACCTTGAATGCCCACTTATCGATGTGGTGCGCCTCGTCGGCGGGAGTGAGCACTTCGGACTCGTCGATGTAGTCGACCTCGAGCGCCTCGAGCACCTCCGCTTCGACGAAGTGGCCGATCCGTGCTTTCGCCATCACCGGGATCGACACCGCCTCCTGGATGGCGCGAATCATCGCCGGATCGGACATCCGCGCCACGCCGCCGTCGCGCCTGATGTCGGCGGGCACGCGCTCGAGCGCCATCACTGCCACCGCCCCGGCGTCCTCGGCGATCTTGGCTTCCTCGGATGTGACCACGTCCATGATCACGCCGCCCTTGAGCATCTCGGCCAGGCCGGCCTTGACGGTGAACGTCGCTTCGTCGCGCAGTGGCTCGTCCATAGCCTCCGAGTTTACCCGCGCGGACGGACTCGTCCGCGCGAGCCCGCGGCGCTAGGATCGCCCGCCTTGTCCGACGCGGTCTTCATCCCCGCCGGCGAGTCGCCGGTCTCGGCCCCGGCCACCGAGCGCCTGGTGGCGACCGATCTCGCGCGCGGCCCGTGGGATCCACGCGCCCAGCACGGGGGCGCCCCCGCCGCGCTGATCGTGCGGGCCTTCGAGGGCCAGCCGGGAGGCGAGGAGCTGACCCTCGCCCGCGTCACCTATGAGCTGCTCCGTCCCGTCCCGCTCGGCGCGCTCGAGGTCAGCGCCGACATCGTGCGGCCAGGCCGCCGCGTGCAACTGCTGGAGGCAACGCTGCGGCGGGAGGATGGCGTCGAGGTGATGCGCGCGCGGGCGCTCAGGGTGCACCGCTCTGACACGGCGGCTATTGAGGCGGCGCACCGCGGCGATGGCGGCGGCAGCGAGGGACCTCGGACGAGCGGGGTGGTCGGCCCCGAGGAGGGCCGCCGAGTCGAGTTCTTCTCGCACCGTGGTCGCATGTTCTCAACCGATGCAATGGACATTCGCTTCATCTCGGGCTCCTTCCTCGTGCCCGGCCCGGCGACCGCGTGGTTCCGCCTCGAGCACCCGCTCGTCGCCGGCGAGGAAGCCTCTCCCCTCCAGCGCCTCGCGGCGGCCGCCGACTTCGGCAACGGGATCAGCGCCGTGCTCCCGTGGGACCGCTACGTCTTCATCAACCCCGACCTGACGATCTACCTCGAACGACCTCCGGTCGGCGAGTGGTTCCGCCTGGAGTCCGAGACACGACTCGGTCGCGGGGGGATCGGGCTGAGCGACAGCGTGCTCCACGACGAGCTCGGGCGCGTCGGTCGTGCAACCCAGGCGCTCCTCGTCACGCCGCGGGCGGAGTAGCCGCGGGCGGCTACTTGAGCCGGAAGGCCTTGATGCGGACGTCGTACTGCTGCGCGTCGCGGGCGTACACGCCGTAGGCGAGCGCTTGGATGATCGACAGCAGGGCGGTGTGCGAGCGCACGAACGCGGGCGTATTGGACGAGTAGTAGAGCCTGATGCGCGCGAGCCGCGCGACCTCGGACAGCGTCGCGTCGGTGATCGCCAGCGTCGGCGCCTTGCGGTGCCGGGCGAGCTTCATCGTGCGCGTGATCAGCGGGTGGGGACGGCCGGCGGAGAGGCCGATCACCAGCGTCGACTCGTCGATCCGGCTCAGCCGGCCGAGCGCCTCTTGCGAGGGGCTGGCCACGATCTCGGCGCGGAGGTCGAGGAGCATGAGTAGGTGCCTGAGGTAGCTGGCGAAGAACGCCATCTGATCGGTGCCCGCGATCAGCACCTTCTCGGCGGCGGCGATGGCGTCGACGGCGGCCTCGACGTCGCCGCGGGCGAGTTTGCGTGCGGTGTCCTCCACGTTCACGTGATCGGCGGCGAGGGCCGCTTCGAACTCGGTGTGGTCGAGCGAGAACAGCGGCGCGGCGACGATCGCCTCGGCCGTCGCCCCGGCCGGACGGCGGCGGTACTCGTCACGGGCAGCCTGCTGGAGCTCCGGGAAGCCCTCGAAGCCCAGCGCCTGGGAGAACCTGACGACCGTGCTCGAGGAAGTGCTCGCGCGCCGGGCGAGCTCCTCAGCCGTTTGGAACGCGGCCTCGTCGAGATGATCGACGATGTACTGCGCAACGTCCTTCTGCGAGCGCGAGAACTCGTCGAAGCGGGCGCGAATGTACGCGGAAAGCGCCTGGTGTCCGTTCGGTGACTCGGGGGTGGCTGTCGAAGTGGCGGCTCGCTTCATGGGCAGGCCTTTGATTCGACGCTCTCCTGCCGCGTTCCTTCACGGGCGAGATTCGCGGCCCAGGAACCGTAGGTCGGGCGGCTCGAAACCGAACCGCTCGTACAGCCCGTGGGCGTCCCGCGTGGCGAGCCACCAGCGCAGGGTGCGGTGCGGCCCATTCTCTACGGCCTCGCGCACGAGTTCGACGCCGACCCCGTGACCGCGGTAGCGCTCGAGCACGTATACGTCGGCCAGGTAGGCGATCGTCACGCCGTCGGAGACGACGCGCGCGAATCCGACCTGCTCGGCTCCGTCATAGAGCCCAACCACGCGGGCGGCCCCCGCGACGGCACGCTCCATGTCCGCGCGGGAGCGCCCAGCGGCCCAGTAGGACTCGTTGCATATGTAGTCGTGGACCGCGTCGAGGTCGATCCGGTCTCGGTCGTCGTCGAACTCGAGTCCGCCCGCGATCAACCGCTTGGCCATCGCTCGGCTCCCCTACCGGCGGCGGGCGTCTGCCTAGCCGCCGTGGCGCTGCTTGCGCTCCTGGTTCTCCCTGCGCTCGGCCATCACCTGCACCACCGTGTAGAAGATGAGCACGTTGACGAGCGCGCCGATCCCGCCGAACACAGCGATCAGCGAAAGGTCGGTGCCGAGGGCGATGGTGTCGATGACGAACATGACAGGCAGCTTACCTGAGCGACCCAGACGCACGCCAGCTCCGAGCGACCACGCCAGCGCTGCTGATAGCGTCGGCGTCGCACACGGCCCGGTAGCTCAGTTGGTCAGAGCAGCGGACTCATAATCCGTCGCGCGCTGGTTCGAGTCCAGCCCGGGCCATGACAAAAGGGCTGGAAATCGGCACTTTCGCACTTTCGCACGTTCGCCGTTCTGCACCTAAGACAAGTGGATGCCCCAGGCTCCCCAAAGGCTCCCCAACCTCCGTCACGCAGTCGGGTCGTACGAAGAAACGAATGAAACGGCGGTGTCAGCTGAGGCGGTCGACGAGCTGGCGCGGGTGACGATCTCGATCGTGAGCTGCTTGGGGTCGATCGTGAGCAGGTCGAGGTCTCCGGTGACGATCGCGCCGGCTCCGGTCGCCGTCGCGAGCGCGATCAGGTAGTCGTCGTGGGGGTCGCGGCACACGGCTGGTTGAGGGCCGGGCGGATCGGCCAGCAGGTTCGTCTGGGCGGCGAGGTCGGTGATGAACCGAAGCGCCTCCTGGGCGGATAGGTACTTCTGGAGGCGGCGGGCGGGCGAGCACCGTCGCGATCTCTTGCAGCAGCGTGGTGAGGTGATCAGCACGAGGCGGCCATCGAGCGTGGCGTCGAGCGTCAGTGCGGATGGTGCTCGTGGAGAGCGGGCCAGCGCCGCAGACACGAGCACATTCGCGTCCGCCACGACACGGCGTCGCAAGCAGTGGCGTGGCGCTCGGCCCGCGCGGCGTGCAGCTCCTCGCGCACGAGCGTCATTGCGGCGTCTTCGTCGAGGTCGCTGCGCTCACGGATCCGAGCGATGAGCGACCGCAGGTCATAGGCACGGATAGCGCGCGATCGATGATCTCGCCCTCGCTCAGGTCTGCCTCGGCGGCGTGGGCGCGCAGGATCGACGCGACCTCCGCGTCGAGATCGATGTTCACATGTTGACGGGCAGACACACGGCAACGGTAGCGTCCCCGTCACCCGCATCATCTCCCTCGGCTCGCGGGGTTCGGCGATATCGCGGGGTGTCAGGCGTGGCAGAGGAACCGGACGAGAAAACTCGGTCAAAACGACCGGTCGGAACGCCTACGCGGAGAATCGAGCTCGTCGACGATCCGGACGACGCCGAATAGGCGTTGCCGACCCATCGTGAGCTCCCGCGGTTCCTGCGGGACGGGGCATCCCTGAATCCAGACGAACGTGCCGCGTTTCTGATCGCGCTTCAGCTCTTCGTCCGTGGTATAGCGCGCCAAGACTTTGATCCGCGCCTCAGCGTCAAACGCGTCGGGGCGCGTCGGCGTTTGGGAGATGAGCTTGGCGGCCGATGGCCGCGCCACGTTTGAGTACGGCCCGGAAATCATCCCCGGCGCGCCTCATGTGATCTGGCGACGGATCGGGACCCACGACGTGTTCCGCCGCCCGTGATAGCAACCAGGCCCACCGATAGATCATCGCTCGACCCCGATGCGCCTTTAATTGGCTCATCGATCATTAGATCCCGGTGCGCAAGAACGGGACTGAGCGCCGCTGTCGAGGGAGTCTAAGTCTCACACCACGCCAGGACCGAGGCTGCAGCTGGCGCGCGGTGCTGGCGCCGTTGCTACTGAAGCCCTCGCGCTCGTGGCGCGGCGCATCCGGGTGCGCAACGTTTCGTAGATCTGCCGGGAGTGGTGCTCTCCTCCGTGCAGGGGCGTGTCTTGCTCTGGACTCCGGCAAGGCCCGGGCGGCCCCTGGCTCGCTGCCTGGGGACGTCATCGGACGGTTCGCCGTGCTGCGGCGCGCGTCCACGAGCAGCGATTCGCCCCCGCCGGCGCTCTACGACTTGGCCGGACTCTCGATCTATGACGCGTCGCGCGTTCGGCTGTTGACCGCGACCACAGCGGGACATTCGCTTTATCTGATCCCTGGACGGTTCCCGCGTCTGGCGTCCGCAGCGCGGTGTTGAGCGACACGGGGCAAGCTTCCCGCCGATCAGCGCGCATTTCTCGCGGCGAACCTGGCTGTCCAGAGGATCGAGGGCTTCAATGGAGGGCTCGCGCTGTGTCTGGTCGAGGTTGATCGGCTGCCAGCCGGTCCGCCAATATCCAACGAGGTCGGTTGCGAGACAGCCGCCGGCGACCTCCCCCGCGTTCGACGTTGACCGGGACGGGACTCCCCGCTTGCTCGCACTCGCGCCCGACGGCGTGGCCGATGTCCGCATCACGTTCGCGCATGTCATCCGCGATCTGCTGCCCGTCACGAGCAATCTGTTTGTGGCTGCCCACCCCTTCGCGGCTGCCGCCCTTACTAACGCGCCTTACCTCTTCGGTTAGCTCCGGATCCCCGCCAGCGCTCCAGGTTCATCGGTCGGCGCTATCGCTGCCCTTGAGCAAGGGCTTGATGTCGATGATTGGCGTTCCGTCCAATGCTTCGAGGTTGCGCACCCGAAACCGGTTTGCATCTATGGCGATGATCTGGACGCGGTGCAGTCCGATCGGATTTGGTCGGCTGGGGGATCGCGTGCTGAAGACACCCTGTTCGGGACGCGACGGATCGCCGCGGGGATGGACGCGCAACACGTCGCGGCGCGCACGGTCTAGCCAGGTCAGCACGAAGACCTCATCCATGGGCTGAATGTTCTCCAGTCCCGGCGCGAAGCGGTCCGCAAACACCAGCCAAGCCTCGGGCGCGCCCTCATCGCCCTGCTTGGGCGCGGACGCGGCATCCGTGAGCGGCGACTGCACTCTCCCGATCTCAACGAGTTCCATAGATATGGATCAATCCGGCACTGCGTCTGGTCCACGCGGGTCGCTCACAGGGCTCGGCGATGTGCGGCCGGCTCATCTCGAGAACCGGATGTGATCGACGTTCCGCCGCGCACCAGGTTCTGCGGTTCGCGCATCCGAAGGCGCAGCCCGCGCCCGACCGCCCGACGCACCGGGCTCGAGCGGTAACAAGTGAACACGAGCAACGAAGACGTCAACAATCCCGTGGACGGCAACGGGGAGAACTCGCGAGACGCGCCGACCGCCATCGCGATCACCGCAATCACGAACAGGCACGAACGAAGCATGAGAACCAGCCATAGACGCCAGCGAGTGGTCATCGATCAAGACTCTACCGCCGGGGTACCAAAGAGCCGACGGTCGATAGATCGGGCACAGTCAGCTATGGGATGCAGAGCTGCGGGCGGTTCACGCGCCGCAGACACCAACCCACATCTCCGTAGGCCCCGAGGCCTCACACGCTCGTGGGAATTCCGCGAGTTCCGGGGCCCCACACACAACGAAAAAACGTAGCTGACGCAGGTCAGGTACGCATGCCGATTTCGTACCGTGTGAAGCGTAGCCGCGAGCCTCATCGTGTTATCTCATCACCGGAAACTGCTGGCCGATGGGCTTCCCACCGCGGACTCGCAGAGATTCGCAGCTGTCGCGGCCACGACGCGGCACGGCTCGTGCGTTCCGGAGCTTCGCTCGTCCGCTCGCTGCGACGATTGCCACTTGCCGTGAGCCGGTCCTACCCCCTGGGGCAGGTTGCCGTCCTGCTCATCCTCGAGCGTCGGGCGACGCACGATCTTCACCGGCTCACCGTCTCGTTACGCTGGCTCGCGCGCTCGGCTAACGGGGCCACCGGGCTCCGGGTCCAAGCCATAGCCGAGCTCGCCTTTTGGTTGACTACGCTGCTGGTGCGACGGCTCTGAACCGACTCGAGGTGCCGGACTCGGTACCCACGGGCCGAAGCCCGAGCTGCTCGACCCGAAGGGACAGCGAAGAGACGCGACGGATGTCACAAATCTGAGCGATCTAGGCAAGGGAATGTTGATGGGGTCAACAAGGTCCAGGTCAGACGCTGAGGTGATAGCGGCGTCGCTGACCGATCCTGAGTCTTTCGGGGAGCTCTATCGCCGCCACGAGCGCGCCGTGCTCGCGTACTTTCTTCACTGGTCGCGGTCTCCCGAGTTGGCGGCGGATCTGACGGCGGAGACGTTCGCCGCCGCCTTTGGCTCCCTCCCCAGGTATCGGACCGAGCGAGGCGAGCCGCGAGCATGGCTGTTCGGGATCGCCCATCACGTACTCGTGCGAAGCATCGAGCGTGGACGAGTGGAGAACGAGGCACGCCGCCGGCTCGGCATGCCCGCGCTCGTTGTCGATGACGATGCGCTTGAGCGGATCGAGGAGGTCGCGTCGCTCGACGGCTCGGTGCTGGCATTGCTCGATGGTCTATCCGTCCCGGTCCGCGCGGCTGTTTCGGGCCGCGTGATCGAGGAACGCGAGTATCAGGAGTTGGCGCAAACGCTTGCGTGTTCGCAGAGCGTGGTGCGCCAGCGGGTGCGCCGCGGACTGGCGCGATTGGGCGACCGCCTGGAGAGGAAGCCATGACCGTCCTTCCGGATCTCGAGCAGCAACTCATACGTGCCGCGGAACGCGCGACGAGCCCGCGGCAGCAGCAGCGGCAGCGGCAGCGGATTCGAGCCGGGGCCCGCAGCGCGGCGGGCGCCGTGGCGCTCGCCACGGTGGTGGCGACCACCGTCGCGATCGTCGTTGGCGCGGTCATCCTGCTCGGTGGGCACAAGCGATCGACGTCCGCGACGCCTGCGCCAACCGGCCGCCAGCAACTGATCGCCATCATCGCCGCGCTACGCCGGCCGCAGACCAAGGCGGACCTGAACGTGAGCATCCTCCGCCCCTTGGAACGCGTCTCACTTCTAGCGACGCTGCGGGGAGCGCCGGATCTACCGCTGGTCAGGTTCGCCACGACAACTCCCTGGGGCGAGAAGCTGTACTTCGTCCCAATGAAGCCACCCACGGCCAAGCAGCTCGAGAACTCCTACCGAGGCGTCCACCTACCGCCTGCGGTTGCCGCGAACTTGAGCGCTCGCGGAGAGACCCTCAGCCTCTTCAGCTCTCATGGTGGCGGAGGAGGAGGCGACGCAGCCAGCATCGAAGCCGGGAACGCGATCGAGATAGACGGTGCCGGCCGCTCGTTCGCGGGCGGCTCAACCGAGACGAGGTTCATCCTCGTCGTGCCCGACGGGGTCGCCAAAGTCGCGTTGGTACTGCCGAGACAGCCTCAGCCCGGCGTCCCGGGCGCCCCGACCTATCGGCACAGCTCGACGGTCATCGTCGCCGTGCATGACAACATCATGGCCGTTCAAGTTGACCGCGAGTTCGACGGCGGCATGCCGCGGATGATGTGGTATTCGCCCGACGGTCACGTACTCAAGCGAATCGGGAACTTCGCCACTATCAACCGCATCATCTCGCCGCCGAAGCCAGGCCCGGAGACCCCGCTCTCCCTTGCTGCCGAGCGAAACCCCTCGACGCCGAACCCGCTGTGGGTCACGCCCGCGGTCGGCGGCCCGCACACGATCTTCAAGCTCCACTTCCGCCTGCTCCTCAGCGGCGCCGACTACAACTACGGGCTCACCGGCACCCATTGCCCGGCGATCACCGCCAACGGCGGGGACGGCGGGGGCGGTGCGCTCGGCCTCCGCGGACGAATCTGGACCGATGTCGTCGACGCCGTCTCCGGCCAGACATGGTGCCCCGGCACATATCACCTCAGCGCCACCGTGATGGACCGCGGCCGCTCCGGAATGCTCAAACACCCAGCCACGCCCTTCGGCACCGCCACATTCACCGTCCGACGCTGACCGTCCGCCACCGCCGATCAAGACGCGGCGTCAAGTGGCTGGGCGTCGAGATCGCGGTACTCCGTCCGACCCTCGGGGCTGTGGACCTCGTGGGAGATGCCGATCAGGTTCCCGTCCGGGTCTCGCACAGTGAACCCGCGCAGACGCCAAGGCGTGGTTTCGATCTCGCCGACAATGTCGGCTCCGGCGGCGCGGTACTTCTCGTATGCGATGTCGGCGTCGTCGACAAACACCGCGAGCCTGCTCGGGGTGGGTGCGTCCGCGCCGGAGACGTACAACTCGATAGCCGCCACTTCGGTGCAGACGCCGCCGACGCGTTCCTCCCACATCCAGGTGGGAACGAGTCCGAACACGTCGCGGTAGTAGGCAATCGATCGCGGGACGTCGGAGACCTCGAATCACAGCCGAGGGAGGCCGCACCAAGCATCTCGAGTTATACGCCATCGCCAGCTGATCCCGACCTCAGCAGGAGCGGCGGGTCCGTCGGGGGAGGACATCGCCGCCGGTTGACCAGTCGCGCTCCCACCCGGTGAGCAGGGTGCGCCGCCGCTCGACGGTCTGGGGCTCGCCGACCATCCACGGCATCCACGGACGCGGGTGATCGCCGCTTGCGGCAACCGCCTGCCCGAGCGCCTCAGCGTCAGAGGCAGTCCACTGCCGTAGGAGCAGACCGTCGGGTCCCTCGATCCATGCTGGCAGGATCACGGCGCCACTCGTCATCTTGCGAGGCTACCGACGACCGCTGGTCAAGCCTCTCGCGCTTGCGCCAGGTCGGCGACGTTACCGCGCCTTCGCGTACGCCCGCCGGTGGAGGCGAATCTTGAGGACTATGTGCGTGCTCAAGCTAGGTTTTCGGTACGAGCGGGATATCGAGCACGCCGGTTTGACGCACGTGCTCTACCGGCTACGGAGCCCTCGACGTCCTGCCCAGTGATCGCGTCGCGTAGAGTGGTAGAGCAGCCTCCGCCGTCCGGTGTCGCGCTCTCGCATCGCCCTGTGGCTCAGCCTTCCCAGGGAGCGATGAGGAGCACAGCGCATGACGAATCAGACCCACGAGCCTGGACCGGGGCGTTCGACGGCCGACGCGGCATTCAACGAGATCAAGAAAGCCGTTGCCCAGCGCAACGAGCAGGCTCACAAGGACGCCAAGAAACTTCGCCACGAGCGCGATCGGAAGCAGATTCTCCTACGTCGCCAGCGGGACCTCCGCTAGCCGTCAGACGATTCCCCCGCGGAGCGCTGAGCGTGACAAGCGCTCCCGGGGGTCGTCGCGTCGGTTGCGAATGTCAAGGCTGTAGTTCACCTTGACCGGACTTAGCTCCCGAAGTAGCGTGCCACTTGTGCTCGGCGCCGTGGAACGCTGAGGTAACCAGGAGGTACACCGATGAAGCGTTTTGCAGTCCGCCGGGCGGGACGGGGCCTGGTAGTCGGGGCCGTGGTGGCAGGGGCGAGCGCCGGGGTCGCGTACGCGACGATCCCTGACAGTGGTGGGGTGTTCACCGGGTGCATGTTGAGGTCGGTCGGCACGGTTCGGTTGATTGACCCGTCCATCGGCAGCTCATCTTTGCTGGGCCACTGCACGAAGTTCGAGCAGCAGATCACCTGGAATCAGCACGGGCAGCCCGGCCCGCAGGGCTTGCCTGGCCAGCGGGGCTTGCCCGGCCAGCAGGGCTTGCCCGGTCCAGCAGGCAAGCCGGGCGCGGACGGGACCAACGGGACGAGTCCAACGGTGAAGCAACTCGTTCCCGGCGACCCGAATTGCCCGGCTGGCGGGGCGGCGATAACCGACGCCTCCGGCACCCCCGCGTACGTGTGCAACGGGACCAACGGGACCAACGGGACCAACGGCACAAACGGGACCAACGGCACAAACGGGACGCCGTTCTCCGGCAAGTTCACGAGCCCGCTCGGGCAGTTCTCGATCGACGTGAGCGATTCCGGAATCACGCTCTCGGGCCCAAGCAGCTCGGTCAAGCTGGGCGTTGCCGACGTCAGCGTTGACGGCTCCAGTCAGGTCAGCATCAGCGGCGGGCAGATCGGGCTGAACCGGTCGATTGGATGTCTCCCGGTGGCTCGAAACACCGATCCGGTAACGGTGACGCCGCCGAGCGGTGTCGGCCTGATCACCGGCGGCTCGCCCACAGTCTGCGCCGGCTAGCAGCGATCGGTGACACCGCCGGCCGGGGCCGCCGACCTGCTCGGCGGCCCCGGGTGCGCCGTACGCGATGGGGCTCCGCGGAGCGCGGTTTACCCGAGTAGGCAGCGATACATTTGCAATCACGTCCCCCCCTATGAGAGCGCGGCTGAACACTTATACGCCGTACGGCATTGGTTGCGCCGCCCCGCGGGCCGCCGTCCTCATCACCGCCTGAGGGTCGATGCCATGATCGGCGCCCGTGTCCGACTCGAGGAGCTAGAGCGCGACCCGCACGCGCTGCTGGCGCGGCTGAGGGAGCAGGAGCCGGCGTCATGGGTCCCCGCTCTGGAGGGCTGGCTCGTTACGCGACACGATCTTGCGCTGTCGGTGATGCGCGACGATGAGGCGTTCACCGTGGATGACCCGCGCTTCTCCACCGCGCAGATAATCGGCGCGAGCATGCTCAGCCTCGATGGCCACGGGCACGCGTGCCACCGCGCGCCCTTCGTTCCGACGTTCAGACCGACCGCCGTGCGCGAGCGGTTCGCGGCGACAGCCGCTGCGGAGGTCGATCGGCTGCTGGAAGCGCTCGCCCCGGCGGGCGCAGCCGAGCTCCGGCGATCGTTCGCCGGGCCGCTGGCGGCTTACATCGTGTCGCGTGCGCTCGGGCTCGGCGAATCCGAGGTGCAGGACCTGCTCGCCTGGTATGACGTGATCGTCGCCGGCGTGACGGCGATCACCGCCGGAGAGGGTGTGACGCCCGACGCGCAGCAGGCGTTCGTGGCGCTGAGCAGCCGACTCGAGGCGGTCATCGACGGAGCCGACCGGTCCTCACTGCTTGCGACGGTGGCTGCCAGTGGCGAGCTCACCTCGGCGCAGGTAGCGGCCAACGCCGCGGTGCTGCTGTTCGGTGGGATCGAGACCACCGAGGGGATGATCGTCAATGCCCTCCTTGCGCTGCTCGAGCATCCCCAAGCGCTCGAGCGCGTCCGCACCGATCCGAAGCTGCTCGACGCCGCGATCGACGAGTCGTTGCGGCTCGAGCCCGCAGCCGCCGTGGTCGACCGCTACGCAACCGCCGACGTGCCCCTGGCGGGAGCCCAGATCAGCGCCGGGGACCTGGTCCGAGTCTCGATCACCGCCGCCAACCGTGATCCCGCTGTGTTCGCCAACCCCGACGAGTTCGATCTCGGCCGAGCGAACGTCCGCCGGCACCTCGCGTTCGCCCAAGGCCCGCACGTCTGCTTGGGAGTCCATCTCGCGCGCCTCGAGACGCGAGTGGCGCTCGCGCGGCTGCTGTCAAGGTTCCCGCGCCTGCGCCTGGACCCCGAGCGGCGCTCGACCGTGGCAGGGCTCGTATTTCGCAAGCCGCCGACGCTCCACGTCGTCTGGGACTAGACAGACGCACTGGAGACGCCAACTCGCGCCTCCTCTCGATGACGCTCCTTCCGTCGCCGTAGCTCGGCGACCGCCATCAGGCTGAGCGACGCCGCCCCGAGAAGGGCCGCCCAGCTGTAGTGTCGGGTGATGGCCGGGAAGGAGAATGCCATCAGCAGTGCGGTGGCCAAGAGTACGATGGCATCGCGGCGCAGCCACAGACAGACGGCCGCCGAGACCGCGACAACGAGGAGGACGAGTGCGACGTCCCCGGTGAACAGGTTTCCCCCGAGAAGATTCTCTCCAGACCGCGCGATCAGTAGCCATCCTATGAGCCCAATCCCCGCCAGCTCGAACTGCGACCGCCGTATCTGAGCTCGGCGCGTCATGCGCGCCGTGAGGGCCACGCTCACCGTGATCAGAACTGCAAACCAGGCGACGGCGCCGCCAGCTCCAGGGGTCGAGAACTCGCCATGGACGAGCCGGTCCCACCAAACGCTGGTCGAGAAAGTGTCGGGGAGCTCTGGCAGAGTCAGGGTGGCCGCGATCATCATTGCCGCCGAAACAACCGCGAGGACAACAGTGAGAACGGGCAGCCTCCGCAGCGCACTGGCAAGCGGCAGGGCGATGAACGGAATCACCGGAATCAAGAACCGCGGTCCCGGGGTCCAGCCGCCATAGGGGAGGTAGTAGCTGGCGTTATAGACCAGGTACGCCAACCCAACCACGGCCGCGGTCCAAGCCTCCGAGCGCCGTCCGTCTCGGTAAAGCAAGACGATCCCTGCCACCGCGACCGCCACGACCGGAGTCAACGTGAAAAGGCCCCGCGCTCCGAACAGTAGGTCGAGTGCGACGTGAGGCTTGAAGCCCACTAAGCCAAAGAGCCCAACGTGGTTCGCGGCTACATTGGAATACGAAACGTGCGTAGGGGAACCAAACGCCCACCAGTCGTAAAGAAGGAGCGGGGCGATGCCGACCAACAGTCCAGCGCCGTAGAGCAGGCCCCGCTTGACGGCGTTTGGTCGTCGAATCACATACGCGCCGAGCAAGCACGCAAGAATCGCGAGCGGATATTCGGTCGTGACAGCCAAGCCCGCAAGGACGCCAGCGCCTCCGAGCAAGACTGGGTCGTTGCGCCGGCCACGCTCGAGCCAGAGCAGATAGTAGGCGGCGAAGCCCAGGCATGCTGCCAGGACATGGGAGAAGAAGAGGGTGCTGAAAGGAAGCAGCAGAGAGCCCAGTCCCAGCATCATCGCGACCGCTACTCCGCGTCCGGGCTGATAGCGCTCCACAAACCTGGAGAGCATGACCAGTAAGAGCGCCGCGGGGATGAGGCACCCGAAGATCGCGAGCACGTGAATCGCGTGCGTGTCATCCGCTTGACTGGTCAGTCCGATTCCGCGAACCACGTGCTCTAATGGGACGCTGAGGAACGCGAGGCCCGGCGCCTTGTCCGAATAGAGGTGACCGTGGAACACCCCCACGTCGCCCGTCCCCCCGGCGTAGGCGTCGATGATCGGGGTGCCCGCATTGAACGCCAGCACTTGTGCGTAGTGCGAGCGCTCGTTCCAGCCAAGAGGTTGGACGACGGCCGCGCAGCCCAACGCGAGACAAAGGATCGGCAACCCCCGCCAGAGCAATCGGCGTCTCCTCCGGGGCGATGATCGAGTCGCGTCAACCGCTTCTTTCGCGGACTCCGCAGAACTGGCATCCGCTCGAATGGACATTCGGATCACCGCGAGCACAGCATATAGTCCGGTCTTTCGCCCGGGCGGCGCACCTACAGCCCGTTGACGCGGGCGCGCCACGTCACTACGCGACCCCGTGGGCCACGCACAGCCGCGCCAGGCGCTCCATCGCATCCGGTGCCCGCTCGGGCAGCTCGTCGAGCGCGTTGGCGGCTTCGCGCACGTCGTCGATGGTGACCTGACGGCCCTCGAGCGCGAAGCGGCCGAGCCAGCGGACTGCCGCTCGCTCGTAGCGATCGGGATCGCCGTTGCGCAGAACGAGGCAGATCTGGAGCGCATCGTCGAGCGCTACGTGCGGGAGCTCGAGCGCGGCGGCGACGACGAGGGCTTCGTTACCGGTCTTGAGCGCCCGGCGGAACCTGACGTAGGGACTCCCATCGCTCGACACGAACATATGTTCGCGTAGCTGTCAAGGCTGCAGCCTCTCCCGGGCCAGCCACAGCAGCGCGATCAGTGATTTCGAGTCCTCGCACTCCCGGATCGCGCGGTCGATCTCGGTCAGGGGCCAGGGGACGATCTCGATCCGCTCGTTCTCCTTGACCTCGGCGGGCGGGGAGCCGCTCAGATCCATGGCCAGGAAGAGCCAGATGCGCTCGTCGGAGAAGCCAGGACTGGTGCAGAAGGCCATCAGCTCGTGCCACCGGCCCGCCTGTTTACCGATCTCCTCGGCGAGCTCGCGCTTGGCGGTGGCGAGCGGCTCCTCGCCGGCGACGTCGAGCTTGCCCGCGGGGATCTCGAGCGAGTTAGCGAGGCCGGCGACCTCGCGCGGCTGGCGCACCAGCCACACGTGGGTGTCGTCGAGGGCGATGATTCCGACGGCGCCGGGATGGGCCACCTTCTCGCGCGTCACCACCTCGCCGTCGGCGTGACGGAAGCGCTCGACGCTGACCGTCACGATCCGGCCGGTGAACTTGGTCTCGCCTCCGAGAGGCTCGAAGCTGCTCACGCCGAGACGACCTCCCCGGCGGTGTCGAGGAGGGCGATGGCGACCTCGAGCATCCCCTCGAGCGCGTCGATGCTGATGCGCTCTCCGGGCTCGTGGTTGCGCTGGGTCCCGTCGGCCAGGTTGGCGCACGGCAAGCCGGCCGCCTGGAAGGCGTTGGCGTCCGAGCCGCCGCCGGTGACCAGGTGGTGCGGCTCGTAGCCGCACGCCTCGAGCGCGCGTGCGGCGGCCACGATGTGCGGCGCCGCCGGCTTTGACCGGTAGCCCTGGAACTGGCGCTCGACCGTCACGTCGAGATCGCACTCGGCCTCGTTGGCCGCGTCCTGAAGGTGGTCGACCATCTCGGTGACGACCGCCGCGACACGGTCGTCGTCGAGGCCGCGGACCTCGGCTTCGAGGCGGCAGCGCTCGGCGACGACGTTGGTGGCGGTGCCGCCGGCGATCGTGCCGACGTTGGCCGTCGTTGTCTCGTCGAGGCGCCCGAGGCGCATCGCAGCGATCGCCCGCGCGGCGGCGACGATGGCGCTGCGCCCCTCTTCGGGCCTGATCCCGGCATGGGCGGCGCGTCCATGAAAGACGGCGACGATCTGGTCGTAGGTGGGCGCGGCGACGACGATCCCCCCGATCGGGGAGGCGTGGTCGAACACGTAGCCGAACTCGCTGCTCAGACGGCTCGCGTCGAACGCCTGGGCCCCGCGCAGCCCGTTCTCCTCCGAGACCGTGAACAGCAGCTCGATCCCGATCGGGGGCGGCTCGCCGCGAGCGGCGAAGCGGCGCGCGAGCTCGAGCAGGACGGCGATCGCTGCCTTGTTGTCGGCGCCGAGGATTCCGTCGGCGGCGTTCTCCCAGCCGCCGTCGACGATCACCGGATCGATCGGCGCCAGCGGCGGGACGGTGTCGAGGTGCGCGCAGAGGAGGATGCTCTGCGGCCGCGCGCCGGGAAGGCGCGCCAGGAGGTTTCCCGCATCGGACTCGACGACGGCATCGGCGCCGTCCTCCTCGACCGCGAGCCCGAGGGCGCGCAGCTCCTCGGTCACGTGGTCCGCGCACGCGCGCTCGCGCCCCGAGGGGCTCTCGATCTGGCAGAGCGCGGCGAAGGTGTCGTTCAGGCGCGCCCGCTCCGCGTCGCTCGCACGCCTCACGGCGGCCCGGTCACGACGACGTCGTAGAGACGGCCGCGTCAGCGGGGGCCGCGGCGGCCTGTTCCTCCCGGGCCCGCGACAGCGCCGCTCCCACGAGCTCTCGGAACAGCGGCGCCGGTCGCTCTGGTCGCGACTTGAACTCGGGGTGATACTGCGAGGCGACGAAGAACGGGTGGGAGTCGGCAGGCAGTTCGATCACCTCGACGAGCCTGTCGTCCGGCGAGGTGCCCGAGAAGATCAGTCCTGCGGACTCGAGGCGGCGGCGGAGGTGGTTGTTGACCTCGTAGCGATGGCGGTGGCGCTCGTAGATCACCGCCTCTCCGTAGAGCTCGCGCGCCCGCGTCCCCTCGTGAAGCTTGATCGGGTCGGCGCCGAGCCGCATCGTCCCCCCCATGTCGGCGATCTCCTTCTGCTCGGGCAGGAGGTCGATGACCGGGAACGGCGTCTCGGGATCGAATTCGGTCGAGTTGGCGCCCGCCATCCCCACGACCTCGCGGGCGTATTCGCACACTGCGACCTGCATTCCGAGGCAGATCCCCAGGTATGGGATCCCCAGCTCGCGGGCGACCCGCGCAGCGCGGATCTTGCCCTCGATGCCGCGACCGCCGAATCCGCCGGGGATGAGGATCCCGTCGGCGCGCTCGAGCGACGGCTGCACGTCGGGGTCGCCTGCGCGCTCGGAGTCGACCCAGTCGATCTCGACGTTGACCCCATGGTGCACGCCGGCGTGGCGGAGCGCTTCCACGACTGACAGATATGCGTCCTCGAGCTTGACGTACTTGCCCACGAGCGCGATCCGCACCGTCTGGGTCGCCCCCTTGGCGCGCTCGGTCATCGCCCGCCAACCCGTCAGATCGGGCTCCGGAGCCGAGACTCCGAAGTGCTCGAGGATGTAGTCGTCGACGTGATCGTCTCCGAACACGAGCGGCACCTGGTAGATGTCCTCGACGTCGCGGGCAGAGACCACCGCCTCGATCGGGAGGCTCGCGAACAGGGCGATCTTGCGCCGGATCTCCTGTGAGAGCGCCGACTCAGACCGGCACACAACCATGTCCGGCGCGATTCCAATCCTCCTCAGCTCGTTGACCGAGTGCTGGGTGGGCTTGGTCTTGAGCTCGCCGGCATGGCCGATGTAGGGCACGAGCGTGAGGTGGATGAACATGCACCGACGCCGCCCCACGTCGACCGGGAACTGGCGGATGGCCTCGAGGAAGGGCAGCGACTCGATGTCCCCGACCGTGCCGCCGATCTCGGTGATCACGAAGTCGACATCGCTGGCGTCGGCCATCAGGCGGATGCGCTGCTTGATCTCGTCGGTGATGTGGGGGACGACCTGCACGGTCGCGCCGAGGTAGTCCCCCCGGCGCTCGCGGCGGATGACGGCGTTGTAGATGCCGCCGGCGGTGACGTTCGAGGCCCGGCTCGTGTTCGAGTCGGTGAAGCGCTCGTAGTGGCCGAGGTCGAGGTCGGTCTCCGCGCCGTCCTCGGTCACGAACACCTCGCCGTGCTGGTAGGGCGACATCGTTCCCGGGTCGACGTTGATGTACGGATCGAACTTCTGCAGCTGGACATCGAGTCCTCGCGCGACGAGCAGGCGACCGATCGACGCCGCCGCGATCCCCTTACCGAGCGAGGAGACGACCCCACCGGTGATGAAGATGAAGCAGGTCTCGCCTGAGAATTCAGTTTGGCCGTGGCGGGGGTTGTGAGCCATCCAAGGATCCTTGCGTGTGGTCGTTTCAGTCAGTCTAGTCCCGCCACTGAAGGTAGCGAGGCCACCGGACAATGCTGAATTCGCTTGCGCTCATTCAGTCGGCGCGGATCCGGTCGCGTGTGGTGGTTTGGACTCCTGTCGATCCGCGCCATGCGCATGCGAGCTATGCGGCCCGCAGCAGCTTGCGGGCGTGCTGGTTGGCGGCGCGGTCGTCCTCGGCCGCGCCGAGCATGCGCACGAGCTCGGCCACCACCTGGTCGCCGCCGAGCTCGAGCACCTCGGTGCTCGCCGTGGCCCCCAATGCGCGCTTCGAGATCCGGAAGTGGCGCTCGGCGAGCGAGGCGACCTGGGGCAAGTGGGTGATGCACAGCACCTGGCGGCCGGAGGCGAGCGCGCGCAGGTGCTCGCTGACGGCGCGCGCCGTGTGGCCGCCGATCCCGGCGTCGACCTCGTCGAAGACGAGCAGAGGGGTGGCGGCGGTACCCTCCGAGCCCCGGGGCGGCCCCGCGTGCGCGGCGCTCAGGAGCGCCAGCATGACGCGGGAGAGCTCGCCGCCAGAGGCGATCTCGCGCAGCGGCCCCGCCGGGACGCCGGGGTTGGGCGCGATTATGAGCTCGAGCGTCTCGGCCCCCGTCGGGCCGCAGCCGTCGGGGCGCGGCGTCAGCTGCACCTCGAACTCGGCGCCCTCCATCGCGAGATCGGCTAGGCGGTCGCGCACCGCCTCGGCGAGCCGGGGGGCCGCCCGGCGGCGCGCCACGGTCAACGTCGCCGCGAGCTCGCCGAGCGCCGCCTCGGCCGCGAGGATCTCCGTCTGCACCTGGTCGAGCGCGATCTCGGCGCCCGCGAGCTCGTCGCGACGTGCCGCGCAGCGCTCGGCGTGCTCGAGCACGGCGGCGATCGAGCCCCCGTGCTTGCGTTCGAGCCTGGCGAGCACCGCCAGGCGATCCTCGACCTCCTCGAGGCGGCCGGGCGAGGCGTCGATCTCGTAGGCGCGCCGGCGCAGCTCGGCGCCGAGGTCCTCGGCCTCGTAGAGGACCGTCTGCAGGCGCTGCAGGCAGGACCCGAGGTCGGGGTCGAGCGCGGCAACCGGGTCGAGCGTCCGGACGGCCTGGGCGAGGAGGAAACCGGCGCCGGGTCCCCCCGCTTCGGGGGCGAGCGCCTCCGCCGCTGCCGCCGTGGCGGTGGTGATCGTCTCGGCGTGGCGGAGGTGATCGCGCTCGGCGAGGAGCGCCGCCTGCTCATCCTCGTTGGGGTCCGCCGCCTCGATCTCCTCGAGCTCGAAGTTGAGAAGATCGCGCTCGCGCTCGCGGCCTCCGGCCAGCGTGCGCAGCTCGCCCAGGCGCTCCTCGAGCCCGCGCAGGTGCTCGTGGGCGGCGGCGAGGAGCGCCCGCACCGCGAGATGGTCGGGTCCGCAGTGCGCGTCGAGGACCTCGAGCTGCGCGGACGCGAGCATCAGCCGGCGGTGCTCGTGCTGACCGTAGAAGGCGATGAGCTGGCCGCCGAGCTCGCGCAGGTCGGAGACCGTCGCCGTGCGCCCGCAGACGTAGGCCCGCGTGCGCCCGTCCGGCCAGACGCGACGGGCGAGGACGACCTCCTCGCCCTCGGGACCGAGGCGCTCGGCGAGCTCCGTGCTCAGCTCCGCCGGGCGCTCGAACACTCCTTCCACGTACGCCTCGGGTGCACCGGGGCGGACGATCCCGCTCCGTGCCCGGCCGCCGAGCAGGAGGTCGAGAGCGTGGGCGAGCATCGTCTTGCCCGCGCCGGTCTCGCCGGTGAGGACGTTGAGCCCGGGGGCGAGCCGCAGCTCGGCCCGCTCGAGCAGGAGCAGATTCTCGACGCGAAGCTCGTGGAGCATGGCCGACGGTGTACCAGTCGGCGAAGACGGACTCGCCGCGGGCGAGGCTAGGGTTGTGTCGCCAAGCGCCCGAACTTCTCGCGCAGGCGGTGATAGAAGGTCGTGCCGGGGAGCTGGGCGAGTGAGGACTGGTCGTCCCGGAAGCGGGTCTCCATCGCCGCTCCCGGCGCCAGCACACCGACCGGCCGTCCATCGACGGCGACGTCCACGTCTTCTTCGCGCGAGCGGTTGTGAACGACGAGGAGGTCCGCCGGCGCAACCACGAGCGAGCGCGCTGTGAGCGAGTGGGGAGCGATGAAGGAGACGGCGAAGCCGTGGACGCCCCACGCCATCACGGGACCGCCGTTGGCGAGGTTGTAGCCCGTAGAGCCGGCCGGCGTCGCGACGACGAGGCCGTCGCAGCGCACGCGTCCGATCTCGTCCCGGCCCACCGCATAGGCGAGATCGGCGACGCGCTTGCCCGCCTGCCGGTGCATTGAGACGTCGTTGATCGCCAGCCAGCTGTGGCCCTCCCCCCGCGCCTCGATCCCTGGGAGCGGCAGAACATCGAACTCGCCCGCGAAGGCGAGCCTGAGCCCGGTGTCGACCTCGTCCGGGTCGATCGTGGCCAGGAACCCGATCTCGCCGTAGTTGACGCCGAAGACAGGGACTCCCGTGCCCGCGTAGGTGCGCAGGCCAGTGAGGATGGTTCCGTCGCCCCCGAGGGCGAAGCACACATCGACGTCGCGGGCCACGGGGGCGTCGAGGACGAGTCCCACGCCGGGCTCGAGGTCGTGCTTGCGCGTCTCCTCTGAGTCAAAGCGAAGCACCGCCCCGACTTCGCTGGCGATGGCGATCAGGACGCGTAGGGCAGGGCCGGTCTCGTCGGGCCTGCGATGAGTGAATACGGTCGCCGTCCGCGGCGGTTTCACGGCTCGACCTCGCGGGCGGCGGTCTCCAGCTCCTCCACCCCGCCTCGGGCCGGCTCCGCGAGCCAGATGAAGGTCTCGAGGTTCCCTTTGGGGCCCGGCAGGCCCGAGCTCGCGTATCCGAGCACGGCCGCGCCGAGATCCTGCGCGGCCCGCCCGACTGCGATTAGCGCCGCGCGCCGCCACGCCGGATCACGCACGACGCCGCCCTTGCCGACCCGCTCGCGCCCGACCTCGAACTGCGGCTTGACCAGAGCCAGGCAGTCGTAGCGGCCGGCCGCGCAGGCGAGCGCCGCAGGCAGCACCTTGGCCAGCGAGATGAACGACGCGTCGATGACGATGAGATCGGGGGCGTAGGGGAGCTCTTCGCGGCGCAGGGCGCGGGCGTTGCGGCGCTCGATCACGGTGACGCGCGGATCTCCCCGCAGGCGCCAGTCGAGCTCGCCGTAGGCGACATCGAGGGCGACGACCTGGGCCGCGCCGCGCTGAAGCAGGCAGTCGGTGAACCCTCCGGTCGAGGCGCCAACGTCGAGCGCCCGCCTGTCCTGCACATCGAGCCCGAATGTCTCGAGCGCATTGTCGAGCTTGCGCCCGCCGCGCGAGACGAATGCCGGGGCCTGCGCGACCGCGACCTCGACGTCCTCGCCCACGAGCTGCCCGGGCTTCTCCGCCGGGCGACGCTCCGGGCCGAGCCAGACCTCGCCCGCGAGCACCGAGGCGGCGGCGCGCGTGCGCGAGGGAAACACTCCGCGCAGGGACAGCAGGGTGTCGAGGCGAACCTTGGTCACGGTCGCGAACGGTAGCGGCCGGGAGGACCGAGGCCGAGTGCCCGCGCCTTGCACGCTGTGACCGCCCTCACACACCTGCCCAATCTGACTGCTCACCGTGCTGCAGGTTGGCCTGAACGGCACCATGGCCCGCTGAGTTGGCCGGCCATTCCGCATAGGCTGTCCCGGTGCCGGAGCTCCCTGAGGCCGAACGGGCCCGCGCCCTGATCGCCGAGCGCGCGCTGGGCCGCCTGATCGTCGCCGTCGATGACCGCGACACCTACGTCTCTCGGCCCCACGCCCCCGGCGAGCTCTCCGCCGCCCTCCTCGGGCGCCGGCTGACGAGCGCCAACCGGATCGGCAAGACGTTGTGGCTCGAGACCGACGGCGGCGGCCCCGATCTCGGCCTTCACCTGGGCATGGCGGGACGCATCGCCATCGACGAGGAGCCGCACGAGCGCTGGGATCGGTTCTCGCTCACGTTCGAGGACGGCGGCCGTCTCGCGCTGCGCGACAAGCGGCGCCTGGGCCGGGCCGTGCTCGCGCCCGACCTGTCGCGTCTCGGCCCCGACGCCGCCGTGGCCACGCGCGCGGAGTTCCGGCGGCGCGTCGGCCGGAGCGGCGCCCCGATCAAGGCGCGGATCATGGATCAGGGCGTGATTGCAGGTATCGGGAACCTGCTCGCCGACGAGATCCTCTGGCAGGCGCGGATCGACCCGCGGCGGCCCGCGAGCTCGCTCTCCGAGCCCGAGCTCGACGCGTTACGCCGCGCGGTGCGGGCCGCGATCCGGAGCGCAGTCCGCAGAGGCGGCGCCCATACCGGGGCGCTGGATCCCCACCGCGAGCCCGACGGACACTGCCCACGCTGCCGCGCGCCCCTGTCGCGGACGCGGATCGGCGGCCGGACGACGTACTGGTGCCCGGTCGAGCAGGTCTAGCGGACTGCAGCTTCCGAAGCCAGCGCAGCGGCTTCGGAGGTAGCCTCCACCCGCAGTCGCGTGCGCGCGATTACGGACTCGAGAAGGCGCTTACGCGCCGGCGATCCGGCTGCGCTGAGCGGTCGCGGCTTCGATCCGCTCGGCGATCCGCGTACCGGTGAATCCGACCTCGTGGTGCAAGAGCGCGGGCGCGCCGTGCGTGACATAGCGGTCGGGGAGCCCGACGCGAAGGATGCGCGGGGCGACGCCGGCGTCCGACAGGGTCTCCCATACCGCCGAGCCGAAGCCGCCGGCGAGCACGCCCTCCTCCACCGTGACCAGAAGCTCGTGCTCGGCGGCGAGCTGGGCCGCTAGACCGGCGTCGATCGGCTTGGCGAAGCGGGCGTCGGCGACGGTGACGGCGATCCCATGGTCAGCGAGGACGTCGGCGGCCTCGAGCGCCTTGTGAACGCCGCTGCCGTAGCCGAGGATGGCCACGCTGGCGCCTTCGCGCAGGATCTCGCCGGTACCGATCTCGATCGCCGTCGGATGCGGCGGAATCTCGACGCCTATGCCCGCGCCGCGCGGGTAGCGCAGCGCCACCGGGCCGTCGTCGTAGGCCAGCGCGGTGTGGAGCATGTCCACGAGCATGGCCTCGTCGCGGGGGGCCATGAGGACCATGTTCGGCAGGCAGCGCAGGTAGGCAATATCGAACGCTCCGTGGTGCGTCGGCCCGTCGTCGCCCACGAGTCCGGCGCGATCCATGGCGAACACCACATTCAGGCGCTGCAGGCAGACGTCGTGAACGATCTGGTCGTACGCGCGCTGGAGGAAGGTCGAATAGATCGCGGCGACGGGCTTGCAGCCCTGAAGCGCAAGCCCGGAGGCGAAGAGGATCGCCTGCTGCTCGGCGATGCCGACGTCGAAGTAGCGGTCGGGGAGCTCGCGCTGGAGAATGTTCAGCCCGGTCCCGGAGTTCATCGCGGCGGTGATCCCGAGCACGCGGCTGTCGCGGCGGCACTCCCTGACCAGGGCCTCGCCGAACACCTGCGTGTACTGGAGCGGAGCGGGCCGGCCGCCCAGCTTGGCGGCGGCGGACATAGAGGCGGGAGCGCCGTTGGCGATCGACTTGGGCTTGGCCGCGTGCCACGCCTCCATTCCCTCCAGGCCGCCCTCCTCGGCGGGCGCGAACCCCTTGCCCTTCACCGTCGCGATGTGGACGACGACTGGGCGCTCGGCGGCGACGGCTTCGTGCAAGGCCTCACGCAGGGCGCGGACGTCGTGCCCGTCGATCACGCCCATGTAGGCGAAGTCGAGCTCCTCCCACCACAGACCCGGGGCCCAGAAGGCCTTGATTGACTCCTTGAACTGGGGTCCCAGTCGCTCGAACGCGGATCCGATGCCGACGGGCAGCTTCGTCAACCCGCCCTCGACACCCTCGCGTGCATGCCACAGGCGCGGGCTCAGACGCACGCGGTTGAAGTAGCGTGACAGGGCGCCGACGTTGGGAGCGATCGACATCCCGTTGTCGTTGAGGACGACGACGATCGGCGTTCCCTGGCCGCCCGCCTGGTGGACGGCCTCGAAGGCCACGCCGCCGGTCATGGCGCCGTCGCCGATAACGGCGACGACGTGGGCGTCCTCGCCGTGGCCCGCGCGCATCGCCTCCTTGATCCCCACCGCGTAGCCGATCGCCGTCGACGCGTGCCCGGCGCCCATGACGTCGTGCTCGGACTCGTGGATGGCACAGAACGGCGCCAGCCCGCCGTACTTGCGGATCGTCTGGAGCCCGTCCCGGCGGCCCGTGAGCACCTTGTGGGGGTAGGCCTGGTGCCCGACGTCCCAGAGGATCTTGTCGCGCGGGGAGTCGAGCACCGAGTGCAGTGCGACTGCGAGCTCGCAGGTCCCGAGGTTGGCGCCGAAGTGGCCGCCGATCTCCCCCACCGTGTCGATGATGTGCTCGCGCACCTCCTGGGCGAGCGTCTGTAGCTCGTCGTCGCTGAGGTGGTGGAGGTCGCTGGGGTCGCGGAGGGCGGCTAGTAGCGTGGTCATCAGTGGGTTCGGTTGGCGATGAAGTCGGTTATCTGCTCGAGCTCCTTCGCTCCGGACGGCGCGGCTTGCGCGAGCGCCGCGCGGGCGCTCTGGTGGGTCTCGGCCGCGCGCCGGCGCGCACCCTTGAGGCCGAAATCGGTCACGTAAGTGCGCTTGCCCAGCCGCTCGTCGGAGCCTCCTGCCTTGCCGAGATCCTCGTCTGAGCCGGTGACGTCAAGGATGTCATCGACGATCTGAAAGAGGACTCCCAGCTCGCTCGTGAAGTTTTGGAAGTAGCCAATTGTGTCAGAGTCGTTTGCTCCGCCGAGCAGGAGAACGCATTCGACGCTGGCTCCGATCAACCGCCCCGTCTTGAGCTCGTGGAGCCTGCGCAGGCCGGCTGCCCCGTCGGGCGCCGTGCCGACCACGTCCAGGTACTGCCCGCCGACCATGCCGTTTACCCCCGCGGCCGCCGCAAGCTCTTTCACGGCCGCGAGCACGTGCCTCGGGTCCCCTTCCTGGTCTGAGAGCACGAGCCGGAACGCCTCGGCGTAGAGCCCGTCGCCGGCGAGGATGGCCACGTTCTCGCCGAACGCGCGGTGGCACGTCGGTCGCCCGCGGCGCATGTCGTCGTTGTCCATTGCAGGCAGGTCGTCGTGGATCAGCGAGTACGTGTGGATGAGCTCGAGCGCGCCGGCCAGCGGCAGGACCGAGGACGGCTCACGTCCGATGGCCGCCGCCGTGGCCAGCGCGAGCACCGGCCGGATCCGCTTGCCGCCGGCGAGCAGCGAGTACCGCATCGCCTCCTCCAGCCCCGCCGAAGCGGGTTCGTCCGAGAACCGCAGGCCGCTCAGATAGCGTTCGACCTCGGAGCGGAGGTACTCCGGGTAGGCAGCTTCGGCCGGTCGCACTAACCAGCCGGGAGCGGAAGCTGGCCCGGGAGATCGGGCAGCGGCTCTACGGCCGCGCGCGTCTGCGTGACGAGCTCGGCGCTTGCCTCGCTCGCCAGGCGTGCGCACTCCTCGACCAGCGCCAGCACCGCGTCGGGCTCGAGCTCACCCGCGCGCAGTCTCTGGACCGTCCCCGCGAGGGTCTCGGTCAGCTCGCTGAGAGCGTCGGTCACGAGAGAAAGGCTACCGGTCGCGCCGCGCGCGGGGCGCTACGCAGCGTCGAGGGCCGCCGGCCCGCGGGTCAAAATCGACGCGCGCGTTCGTCGAGGGCCGCGTTTACAAGTGCGTCGGCGCTGGCGTTGAGAGCCCGCGGGACGGTCCGGATGTACCAGCCGTCGAACCCCCGCAGGGCCGCCATCGCCTCGAGATAGAGAGGCTTCATCGCCGCGTGCTTGACCTTGTACTGGCCCGTGAGCTGGCGGGCGATGAGCTCGGAGTCGTTGACGATCTCGACCTCGCTCGCCCCCAGGTCGCGGGCGCGCTCGAGCCCGCGGAGCACGGCGCGGTACTCGGCGACATTGTTGGTGGCGACGCCGATCGTCTCCGCGAGCTCGTCGAGGACCTCGCCGCCCGGATCCGCGACGACGACGCCGATGGCAGCCGGACCGGGGTTGCCGCGGCTGCCGCCGTCGACGTTGACGACGACCTTCACGTCAGTTCACTCGCCGGGGATGTCGGGGATCTCTCCCGGCACGCGCGAACGGCGACGGTCGCGCACCTGCCTCAGCCCCCCAGGGGGCGCGCCCCGCTCGCGCCGCTCGGACTTGCGCCGATCGACGATCACGGTGACGTTCGCGTCGTCGGCGTAATACATGGTGA
The DNA here is from genome assembly GCA_030948875.1 of Actinomycetota bacterium. GTDB lineage: Bacteria > Actinomycetota > Thermoleophilia > Solirubrobacterales > Solirubrobacteraceae > Palsa-465. The sequence goes on along the minus strand of JALYZL010000044.1, from coordinate 10,083 downwards.
GCTTGTCAAACAGCTCGTCGGCTAGAGCCTCGGGGACAACGCAGTAGATCACGGCGGTGGATGCTAGTTCACAGCCGCGTCCGGGGCGATCGAACGGTTGTCCAGAGTAGGCTGTGAACCGTTCTCAGCCGGGGTACGCGGCGATCGAACGGTTGTCCAGCGTCGGCTGTGAACCGTTCTCAGGCGCCGTGCGCGGCGATCGAACGGTTGTCGAGGGCGCTGTCTATGCAAGCGCGAGCGCGCCCCGCTCGTTGGCGGCGGCATTGATCTCGAGCTCCTCGGGAGGGAGCTCTTCGAGCTCGTATCCCTGCGCGGACAGGCGCACCCCGAGCCCGTCGTCGGAGAGGTCGACCTCGTACCGGTACCAGCACAGCTCCCACGACACAACCACGTTGACCACGCTGGGCCGAGCCTCCGAGGGCCGCACGGACACGCCGGGAGCGCCGAGTGACCGGGCGACTCCGGCGACGGTGCGTGGGTGCTCGGAGGAGTTGAACGCCTCGAGCGCGGAGGAGACCTTGTGCTCGGCGCTGGTCGGGACCGCGTGGACGTGGCGAGGCTCGCGGGTGCGCGAAGGCTGGGGCGACGCAGCCCGCCCGTCGAGATCGCCGGACACCGATTCGATCGCCTCGGCCTCGCGGCGAGTCCGCAGACGGCCGAGGAACGAGCGGCGCTCGGTGGCCGGTTCGCCGGGCTGGAAGGACGCGACCGAGCCCTCGCGGACCCACCCCTCGTGCACGGCACGCGAGCTGCACAGCTCACACACGGCCCGGCGCGCGCTCCCCGCCAGGTAGGTCACGGCGTGCTCGCCACGCAGCAGCGTGCGCCCGCAGACGTCACAGGCCACGGGCGTGTTCGAGGTGCGGATGTCCCTGGTGCTCACGAACGTTCGAGGGTACCAGCGACTCTCGGCCGTGCGCGAACCTGGACGAACGGTTGCGAGACCGGCGCCTACGCCTTGATCGCCTCATGCTCGGCACGGGCCTCCTCGACGACCTTCCCGGCGAGGTGGCCGGGGATCTCCTCGTAGCGGAGGAACTCCATCGTGAACTCGCCGCGGCCACCGGTGATCGAGCGCAGATCGGGGGCATAGGAGAGCATCTCGGACATCGGGACCTCGGCCTTGACCTCGCTCATGCCGCCCGCCGCTTCCATGCCCAGGGGTCGCCCACGGCGCGAGTTGAGATCGCCGATGATGTCGCCTACGACGTCCTCGGGCGCACTCACGGTCACGAGCATGATCGGCTCCAGGAGCACCGGGCCAGCTTCCTCGAGCGCCTGCTTCATGGCCAGCGAGCCGGCGATCTTGAACGCCATCTCTGAGGAGTCGACGGTGTGGTAGGAGCCGTCGTAGAGCCGCACGCTAACGTCCTTGACCGGGTAGCCGGCGACGACGCCCTGGCCCATCGCCTCGATCACGCCCTTTTCGACGGCGGGGATGAAGCCGGTGGGGATGACGCCGCCCTTGATCGCGTTGATGAACTCGAATCCCTTACCGGCCTCGCGCGGCGCGATCTCGATGTGGCAGTCGCCGAACTGACCGCGCCCCCCCGTCTGCTTCTTGTGCCGGCCGTGCGCCTTGGCCGGCCGGCGGATCGTCTCCTGGTAGGGCACGCGCGGCGGCTTCAGGCTCACGTCCGCACCGAAGCGCGAATGCAGGCGCTGGACGATCACCTCGACGTGGACCTGGGAGAGCCCGGCGACGATCTGCTCGCCCGTCTGCGGGTCGCGATGGAGGTCGATCGTCGGGTCCTCCTCCTGGAGCCGCCGCAGCGCCGTGAACACCTTGTCCTCGTCGCCCTTGCTCTTCGGCTCGACAGCGAAGGCCATCACGGGCGCGGGGAGCTTGATCCGAGGCATCTGAATCGGTTCGTCGCGGGAGGCGAGCCAGTCGCCGGCCCGCGTCTCCTTGAGCTTCGCCACCGCGCCGATGTCGCCGGGGCCGAACTCGGTCACGTGCCCGGTCTGTCCGCCCTCGAAGCTCAGCAGCTGCCCGACGCGCTCCTTGGCGTGGGCGCGCGTGTTGAGGACTTGCGAATCATGCCCCAGCACGCCCTGGTAGACGCGGAACAGGTTGATGCGGCCGGCGAACGGATCCGCCCGCGTCTTGAACACGTAGGCGAAGAGCTCCTTGTCCTCGACGGGCTCGAGAGTCAGCTCGCCGACCTCGAGACCGCCGTGCTTGACCGGCGACGGGAGATCCTCGACGATCGCGTCCAGGAGCCGGTTTGAACCAAGGTTGCGGGTCGCGACGCCGCACGTGACGGGGAAGATGGCGCCATGGTTGGTCCCGTCCTTGAGCGCGGCGACGATCTCCTCGTGGGAGATCTCCTCGCCCTCGAGATAGCGCTCCATCAGCGCGTCGGAGTTCTCGGCTACCTCGTCCATGAGCTTCTCGCGGTACTCCTCGGCCTGGGCCACGAGGTTGTCGGGGATCGGCATCTCAGAGCTGTTGTCGCGGGTCGGAGTCCCGTTCTCGTAGCGGTACGCCTTCATGTCGACGAGATCGATGAGGCCGGAGATCTCGTGTTCGGAGCCGATCGGGATCTCGGTGGCGACCACGTGGGGACCGAAGGCGTTCTTGAGAGCGTCGAGTGCCCGGAAGAAATCGGCTCGCTCGCGATCGAGCATGTTGACGAAGATCAAGCGGGCGAGATCGAGCTCGGCGGCGCGCTGCCACAGGCGCGTCGTGTGCACTTCGACGCCCATCACCCCATTGATTACGAAGATCGCGGACTCGCACACCCGCAGGGCGCCGAGCGCATCGGCGATGAAGCTCGAGTCGCCCGGAGTATCGATCAGGTTGACCTTGCGGTCGTCCCATTGAAAGGAAGTGAGCGCCGCCGCGATCGACATCTGGCGGCTCTTCTCGTCGGCGTCGGCATCGGAGACCGTGGTCCCGTCGACGACTGATCCCAACCTGTTGACGGCGCCGGCCTGAAACAGCAGTGCCTCGTGGAGCGAGGTCTTCCCGCTACCCCGGTGGCCGACGAGCGCCACGTTGCGAATGCGATCCGCGGCCTGGTGCATGCCTGACTCCTCTCTCTCAGATGCAAAGGGCGACGATACCTCTCCGAGAGGGATGCCGCTAGCGATCAGGACTTCCGGACCGACAGCCGCCGGGAGTTCGGCGCCAAAATCACCAGTCGGCCCGAGCCCGCGACCGAACTCTCAAAGTAATCGCCCCCAGGCGATTACTCGAGTTCGCTGCCGAGCTTCGAGCGCAGGCGCAGGACGGCTTTGGTGTGCAATTGGGAGACGCGGGATTCGGTGACGCCGAGCACCTCGCCGATCTCTCGCAGCGTCAGGTTCTCGTAGTAGTACAGGGCGATCACGAGCTTCTCGCGCTCGGGTAGGGCGGCGATGGCGTCGGCGATGCGGTCGCGCAGCTCGCCCTGGTCGACCACCGTCTCGGGGTCGGGGGCACCGTGGTCGGGGATCGTGTCGAGCAGCGAGACCTGGTCGCCACTCGAGTCGGAGACGTTCCACAGCTCGTCGAGCGCGACGATCGTCGAGTTGGAGATCTGGAGCAGCGCCTCGTGGAACTCCTCGAGGTCGACCTTCAGCTCGCTGGCCATCTCCTCGTCGGTGGGTGCACGCTGCAGGCGCGCCTCGAGCTTCATGTTGACCCGCTCGATCTCGCGGGCGCGGGCTCGGACCGAGCGCGGGACCCAGTCGAGCGAGCGGAGCTCGTCGATGATCGCGCCCCGGATCCGGGTGATCGCGTAGGTCTCGAACTTGATCTCTCGCGAGAGGTCGAAGCGCTCGATGGCAAAGATGAGGCCGCCCAGACCGTAGGAGATCAGGTCGGCTTCGTCGACGTGCGCGGGCAGGCCAGAGCTCATCCGCCCGGCCACGTACTTCACCAGCGGGGAGTACGCCACCACGAGACGCTCGCGGGCGCGCTCGTCGCCCGACGACTTGTACCGTCGCCACAGATCCTGTAGCTCGATCGCTTTGACGTTAGTTTCCAGCGTTTCCCCCGGGGTCAGTACCTAAGCGCGCGGATGGCTCCGCAGGTAGGTGGCCCGCAGACGCGACGACTCTACCCGAGTGTAGACCTGCGTGGTCGAGATGCTTGCATGTCCGAGCAACTCCTGGATCGCGCGGAGGTCGGCTCCTCCCTCAAGCAGATGAGTCGCGAACGAGTGCCGGAGCGCGTGGGGATTAAGGTCGCCCACCCCGGGGACCTGCGCTGCGGCCTGGTGGGTCCACACGCGCAGGCGCCGACGCACGTCGGAGGTGCTGAGACGGCGTCCCGTCTTTGACAGAAATAAGGCCCCACCCGCCCCACCCGCCCTGTCCTCGCCGCTGTCGAGCGCCGGTCGGGCACGGGTGAGATAGCGCTCGATCGCCCGCAGGGCGTGCTCGCCGGTCGGCACGAGGCGGGTCTTCTCCCCCTTGCCCTCGACGCGCACCCGCTCGGCGTCGAAGTCGACGGCGTCAAGGTCGAGCGAGACGAGCTCCTCGGCGCGCAAACCGGAGGCGTAGGCGAGCTCGAACAGGGCGCGGTCACGCAGCTCGAGCGGCGTCGTCGCCGGAATGCGGTCGAGGAGCTTGGCGACATCGGCGGGCTTCAACACCCGTGGCAGGTTGTGGGGGCGCTTGGGCGAGCTGAGCAGTTCGGCAGGGTTGTCTCCTCGCTCGCCGAGCTCGACCAGCGCGCGAAAGAATCCGCGCAGCGCCGCGAGCTTGCGAGCGACGGTAGCGGGAGCCTGTCCGCACTCGGAGAGGCTGGCGGCGTACCGGCGCAGCGCCCGGTGATCGACCAGCGCCGGCTCCAGCTCCTGCCCCGAGGCCCAGCGGGCGAATTGCCCGAGGTCGATCCGGTAAGCGCGGCGCGTCTTCTCGGCCGCCCCGCGTCGCCGGAGATCCTGCTCGAACATCCCCAGGGCGTCGTTCCACTGCAGCGTCGGTGACGGCGGGCTAGCCTCCTCGGGGATGAGTAGATTTTTCATCGACACGGCCACGGGTCAGGTCGCAACCATGGCCCAGCTGATCGAGGCTGGGCTCGCCGGCGGCGAGCTCCTTCCCCCCGAGCGTCCGTGGCATCGGATCCAGGGACCCGACGACGCGTCGACGTTGTGGTACGCGGTGCTTCGCAAGCAGGTTCGGGGCGTCCGCATCGGCGCCTTGGCTATTCGCCACCAGGGGCACCATGCCTCTTTGCTGCAAGAAGGATGGGACGAGGTGCCAGTCGAGGAGATCGGGGTTTGGACCGCGCCGGCCAGCGGCACGTGAACGTCCACTACGCGACGTTTACCAAGGTGCCGATCGGCGTGTACGGGTAGACCCGCCCCGCGGTGGAGAAGGGCATCTCGACGCATCCGAGGCTCTGGGGAGAGCCGTAGCTGGCGCGTACAAAGCCGTGGAGCGCGTCTCCGCCGTTGAAGTAGCTCGTCCACGGGATTCCCGGGTCGGAGTAGTGACTTCCGTCGGGGTTCGTCCCGCTCATGGTCGTGACCGGCAGATGCTCGAACACCGGGTAGGTCCCCGCCGCGGTCGGGGCGGCCGCGATACCCGTGTTGACCGGCGTGGTCAGGACCGTGTGCCCGCTGTGCCACACGTTTAGGCTCTGCGAGCCCAAGCTCACCATCGCGAACGTGTAGCCGAAGGTCGAGCGCTGGTTCGCGATCGCCGCCGTGATCAGCGCATGCCACACCTGCGAGGGAAGCGGATTGGTGCCGTACATGTTCTGGTCCTGCTCGAACGCCATCAGGGCGCCCTGCGTCACCACCGTCTGGTGGTTGGGATCGAAGAGTCCCTTGAGCGTGCCCGGCGTGTTGCCGTAGATCCAGGTGAACTGGCCGGTCGGCGGATTGATGGCCGCCTTCAACTGCGCTCCCGGGCTGAGGCCCACGGGCCGCGATGCGGGCTGCCAATTCACGGGGAGATAGCCGAGCTGCGCGAGGATCTGGTTGACGCGCAGGCTCGCGCCCTGCGGGACCGTCCACGAGGCGGTGCTGGCGCCTGTGCCGTGCGCGCCGATAACCTGGACGCCGCTCGGGAGGGCAACGCTGACAGAGGCCCCGAGCCCGAAGCCGTAGCCGCTCGGCTTGTACTCGATCGTGTGGCTGTTGAGCACGCTCCAGTGACCCGCAGGAGCGGGCGAGAGCTTGGGCATCGTCGACCCCAGCACCTGGGTGTAGGGCGTGGAGAAGGTCAGCGTGATCGGCGTCGTCGACGAGATCTGCGCGCCGGGAGTCGGGTTGATCACCGCGCTGGGGCCAATGCCGGCAGGAAAGAAGGTGACGAACGACGTGCTGGGCCGCTCCCACGCCCTCGGCGCCGCGGCCACGGCAAGCGTGCCAGCGGGGGCAGGACGGGCCACCGTGACCTGGGACTGGGGCTGAGCGAAGGTGCGATGCTGGAGTGATCCCGGCTGCCCGTAGGCGAACGTGGACACGGGCTGGCTGAAGCTCAGCCGCAGTGGCGCACCGGCGCCCAGCGTCAGATACTGATCCTTGAGCGACGTCGTCGGTGTCATCACGGAAAGCCGCTCGGTGTCAGTGCTCCCGGCGAGCCAGCCGATCCAGCCCGGACGGTGAATCACAGCGACGATCGAGACACGCTCACCCGGCCGCAGCTTGACCCGCGGAGTGATGCGCCCCCCGGTCACCGAGAAGGGAATGACCCGGCCTCTCGGTCCGCTCACGCGCACGCTGACCACGTTTCCGCCTCCGAGCGCCATGTTGACCCTGGCGAGCGCGGTCGCGTCCGGGGCTACGCTGGGCGAGGAGGTCGCGAATACGGCGAACACCACGATGACCGCCAGCAGCACCGCACCCGGGGCGACCAGAATCAGCCAACGGGATGAGCTGCCCGCGCGGTTGCGAGATTCAAGAACGGTCACGGTCAATCACCCTGTGAGGATGCTACAGACTTCGGTCATTGTGGCCGCTTGCAAGCGTCCTTTCATGATTTTACCGTCCTTTCCTGCGAATATGTGGCGATTCTCACGGGCTCGGGCGATTGATCCGCCGCTCTCGCGGCGCCGTAGAAACCACGTGCCCCACCGTTCCACGCGACCCACAATACGTTGAGTGTCGGCGACGCTCTCGAGGCCGAGCTCGGCGGGCAGCCTCCTGAGGGGCTCGCTGCCCTCGACGGAGCTGAGCGCGGCGCCTTCGCGGGCATCCTTCGCGACGCGAAGGAGCGCCAGTCGCGCGAGCTCGAGGCCGCCGTCGAGGAATCACTCGGCGTCGTGCCGCGGCTCCTGCGCGGGACGATCCGCAAGATCCTCTTCGGCTAGGTGCAAGAGGCGCGGAATGTCGGGCGGACTCGACGTCGGTCTGGAGATCGTCAAGCTGGCTCGGCTCGTCGGATGCCGTCCCGATGAGCTCGGCTATCTCGAGCGAATCGACGCGCAGGAGCTCAGGGACCTGCGCGAGCAAGTCACCGGCGTCCTGTTCGACGCCGACCGGCACATGCTGGGACGCATCGCCGCGGCATCCAAGCTCATCCCCACCAAGCTCGCGGCGACGATCGGCGAGTCGGTGTTCGGATCGCTCCTCTGCGCCCGCCTGACGGGAGTGCTCGAACCCCATCGTGCCGTCGACATCGCCAAGCACCTGCCCACGAGCTTCCTCGCTGACGTTACCGAGCATCTCGATCCGCGCCGCGCCAGCCGAGTGATCGCCGACCTCCCGGCCGCTCGGGTAGCCGACATCGCCGAGGAGCTCGCCCGCCGCGAGCAGTACATCACCATGGGCAGCATGGTCGGCCATCTCTCCAAGGCCGCGACCGTAGCCGCCCTCGAAGCGGTCGACGACGCGGCGCTGCTGCGCACCGCCTCGGTGGTCGAGTCGAAGGGGAGCCTCGGATCCCTCGTCGCCCTGCTCCACGAGGAGCGGCTCGAGACGATCATCCGCACCGCCTCGGAGGCCGAGCTCTGGCCCGAGGCGCTCGAGGTGATGGGACACGTGAGCGAGCGCCAACGGGGCGAGCTCGCCGAGATCGCCGCCGGCCAGGACGACGAGGTGCTGGAGGGACTCGTCCGCGCCGCCCAGCACGACGGCCTGTGGGGCGTGCTCCTCCCGGTCACCCGGGCAATGAGCCCGGACAGCCGCGAGCGCTTCGTCAACCTTCCCTCGATCCAGACCCGGACCGTCCTCGCCGCGATCGTCGACGCCGCCGCCCAGGAGTCCCTGTGGGCCGACCTGCTCGCCTTCCTGCCGCTCCTCCCGGCACCCGCGCGCCAGCGCGTCGCCGCCCTCGCGACCGCAATGCGACCGATGTTCCCTCAGGTCATCGAGGCCGCCCACGAAGAGCAACTGTGGCCGTCGCTCGTGGGTTTTGCCGCCGAGCTCGACGAAGCCACGCAGCGGCGGATCGCCGAGCTCATATTCTCTAGCGACGAGCTCATCCTCGCGGGCCTGCTCGCCGCGATCGGAGAATCGGAGCTCGAGCACGAATCGGTGACTGTGCTCGCGCGCCTCTCCGCCGCCAAGCAGCGCTCGTTCGCCAAGCGGATCGTGGCGGCGGCGAGCGAGGCCGGGGTCGTGGCGCTCGCCGATGCGGCCGAGGCCGCAGAGCTCGACACCCTTCACGAGGCCCTGAAGCCCCGCGCCGGGCGTCGTAAGGCGACGGCAAAGGCGCCATCGTGACTCAGCCCTCCTCCTGGCTCGAGATCGACTGGCGCGCGCACCAGCGCCGGGAGAAGGTCGAGGGCCGCTGGATCAACCTCATCGACATCGGCTCGGGACCAGCGGTGCTCCTCGTCCACGGCCTCGCCGGCTGCTGGCAGAACTGGCTGGAGAACATCCCGACCCTGGCCGCCGACTACCGCGTCATCGCCGTCGACCTGCCCGGGTTCGGCGAGTCGGAGATGCCCGCCCGCCCGATCTCCATCTCCGGCTACGCCCGCACCCTCGTCGCGCTCTGCGACGCGCTCGACCTCGACACCGCGCGGGTGGTCGGCAACTCGATGGGCGGCTTCGTCGCCGCCGAACTGGCCATCCGGTCCCGGGCGCGCGTGGAAGCGCTCTGCCTCGTCGCCGCCGCCGGCCTGAGCGTCAAGCGTGCCCGCGCGGATCGCAGCCGCGGCGTCCGCCACCGCATCGAGAACATCCTCTTCTTCTACATCGCCTGGCTGGCGACGAAGTTCCCCTCGCTGGCGCTGCGCCCGCGGGTGCGCCGCTGGATGCTCGGCCTCATTGTCGCCCACCCCGAAGACCTCCCCGGCCCGCTGATCGCCGAGCAGGTGCGCGGGATCGCCAAGCCCGGATTCGACGCCGCCCTCGAGGCCCTCACCCGCTATCCGATCCGCGACCGCCTGGGTGAGATCGCGTGTCCGACGCTGATTGTGTGGGGAAACGAGGATCGCCTCGTCCCGCCCTCGGACGCTGCCGAGTTCGAGTGGCTCATCGCCGGGTCGCGGAAGCTGACGTACGAGGACACCGGGCATGCCCCGATGCTCGAGCGGCCGGAGCGGTTTAACGAGGACTTGCGGGTGTTTCTGGAGGACGCGCGGCGGCGGGTGACGTTGGTGTAGGCGGCGGGCCGGCGGCGAGCCCTTAGCGGTCGGCGGCACGCTCGGGGTGCCGCGGGAGGCCGTCATCCGGGATCGGCTTCCACGGCGCTGCGTAGGCGACGAACTGGTGGAACCCCGGCCGGATCCCCGGGTCTTCATCGAAGGTCCCCATCCTCACGGCGACCGCGTCGTGGTTGTCCGGGTTGCGACTGAACATCGCCGAGCCACAGTCGCCGCAGAACCACTTCTCAAATCCGTCATCGGGCGTCCACGACCGCAGGCGATCCTCGCCGGCGACGATTCTGAACGCTCCCGGCGCCGGCTTGGCGCTCGGCGACGCGGCCGTGCCCGTGCGGCGCTGGCAGCGCGTGCAGTGGCAGTAACCCGCCGTCAGAAGCGGTCCGTGAACCTCGTAACGGACCGCGCCACAGTTACAGCGACCGGTGAGCGGAGAGTCGTCGGCCATGGGTTGACTGTAACGGCTGTGGCGGGGGGCGCGGACGGCTGTGGCGGCGGGCGGGTGCGGGGTTGGGGGGCTGGCGGGGGGATCCGCGCGCGAGCTGTCACTCCTGTGACCAATACGCGACATTTTTCCGGAGCCTGTGGTCTTT
>JALYZL010000002.1 GCA_030948875.1 Actinomycetota bacterium | reverse complement strand
CCCCTCGCGCGCCCGCAACGCGGGCTTAACCGCCCGCCGACGCGCCCCGGCGCTCGAACACGACCTCGGGGATCACGCACGCGGGGGATACGCGGAGCAGGACCCGAGTTCCGCAGCTAGTTTGACGTGATGGGTACCGAAAAGTGACTGTGAGCAGCGCTTTTGTATGACCGAACAGGTGTTCGGCGTGTATCTAGGCGGTCGGGCCGGGTTCGGGCGCGAATTTAGGCGGCGGTGTCGGCTTGATGGCCGGCGGCGAGCTCGAGGAACAGCGGGGGCGCGTCGATGCCGAGCTGGCGGAGGATCTGCTGCTGCGTGTTGGTCAGCTCGGTGCGTTGGCGGCTGGTGCCGGTGGGGCCGGTGAACGTGCCGAGGTGCAGGCGTTGGAGCTCGTCGCGGAGGTTGCGCCAGGTCTGCCCGGTGTGGGTTTCGGCGATCCGGATCAGCAGTAGCGCGAGCCAGCAGAGCAGCACGTGCGCGCGGATCCGGTCTTCTTTGCGGTGGTGCACGGGCCGCAGATCGAGGGTGCTCTTCATGTCGCGCCAGGCGCGTTCGATCTCCAACAGCTGCTTGTAGCCCAACGCGATGTCCTCGACGCTGAGGGTCGGATCGGAGGTGCGCAGCAGGAACTTCCCGTCGAGGTGCTCCTCGCTCTTCACGGCGGCACGGTCGATCCGGAGCAGCCCGGTCTTGGTGGTGCGGATGAACCGCTTCAGTCCGCGCTTGGTCGAGAGCCGTCCGTAGAGCTTCTGGCGCTCTTCGGGCGTGAGTGTGTCTGAGCCGGCGATCGCGTCGGTGAGTTGGGCGAGGAGCTGGTCGCGGACGGCGTGGTCGCGCCTTGCTTCTTCGGGGTTGTGGCAGATCACGAACCGGTCGCGCATCGTCCCGTCGTCGATCACGACCTCCTTGACCCGGAGGTTCTCGACGATCTCGTGGTAGCGGCCTTGGCGCGCGAGCGCCGTGTTCGCTTCCTTGTCGTTGCCGCGGAGCTTCTCCCCGAAGATGTAATGCCCGCCGGCGCGTTGCATGTACCGGCGGTTCTCCTCCGACTGGAACCCGCGGTCCCCGACCCACACCACCCGTGAGAGCTTCCATGAGCGCAGGTCATCCTTGACCTGGCGGATCAGCTCCTGATCGGAGCTGTTCCCCGGCCAGCACCACACTCGGATCGGGATCCCCGTGCGGGTGACCGCCATCCCGATCACGACTTGGGGCAGGTCCGGCCGGTGATCCTTTGAATGCCCGTAGACCCGGAACGCGGGCGCGATCTCCTCGCCGTCCTCCGAGACCGTCGGCGGGTCGGGCGTCTCGCGCTCGAAGTACGTCGAGGTCGTGTCGAAGAACAGCAGGTCGACCTCGAGGTTCAACAGATCAGCGGTCTCGAAGTACACCTGCTCGGCGAGGTCGTTCTCGACCTCCAGCAGCCAGTCCATCGCCCGGTAACAGGCGTCCTCGCCGAGCTCCGCCAGCCCGTCGATCCATGCGCGCTCGCACAGCCACTTGCTCGCCGCGAGCTTCGACAGCGGCTCGAGCGCCCGGTTGGCGACCATCGCGAACATCACCCGCTCCGCCCGCGGGTCCAGGCGGCGACCCTCCAGCAGCCGCTCCAAGGTCCGGTCGATCTTCAATGCCCGCCACAGCCCGTCCAGCGCCCACGCCCCACCGATCGGCCGCGACTCCACGAACCGCAACCCCGGGCCTGCCCCCGCGGCCGGCCGGGGCGGCGCCTGCGGGTCGAGCCAGCGCTCAAGCGACCCGATCAGCCGCTCGATCGCGGCGCGGTCGATCAGATCCTCGCGGCCGAAGCTGTGCAACACCCGCACCACGCTGTGCCCCGCCTTCGCGTCCCACTCATTGTGCGCCAGCTGGAGGTACCCGACCTCGCTGCCGTCCTTGCGCTTCCGCGTCGTGCGCCGCAGATACATACCTAGAAGCCTACGTCATCAACCATCCAGAATCTACGTGACACAGCAAAAACGTGTACCTAGGCACTTTCGCGTTCTCACGACCCCTGACACCTAGAAAACCCCGTAAACACAGGGGATTCGCCGGATCGCAGCGCTCAAATCACCGATTAGCTGCGGAACTCAGGTACTAGGGAGCGACCGTATAGGCACCGGACGCTGGTGTCAAGCGTGGGCCCCCGAGTTCCAACTCGACGTGGAGCGCCGCCTCAGCGCAGCACTTCGGAATCGCGCGTGCTTCGCCCGCGGCGACGC
>JALYZL010000001.1 GCA_030948875.1 Actinomycetota bacterium | reverse complement strand
CGCGCAGCCACGTCGCGTCGCTGCGCGCCGTCGACGGTCGCGCCGGTGGCGACCCCGAGGTGCGCGAGCTAGTCGACCACGTGCCGGCACACTCGAGCGGGTTCGTCCACCCACTGATCGGGCAGCTCACGTTCGACTGCCAGATTCTCACCGCGGCGGGATCCCGGGGTCGCCTTGCGCGGATAGGAGTGCGCGAGCGAGCGATCCGCGCCGGGCGGTCGGCCTCAGATCCGAGATTGGCGAAGAGGAGGGCCGCGGCTCGGCCCGTGCGGGGTCCTGCTTTTCGGCTCTCGAGGGTGTGCGGCTGATAGTGGAGCGATCGACGCTCGCGCTGGTCGCCGGACGGCGGGTAGTGTCCGGCGACCTCTCGCGCATCTGTGCTTTACCTGACGGCAACCGCAGGTTTCGGGGGCCTCGCGATCGCAGGTCGGGAGCTGTCGTCCAGTACGACAGCCTGGGTGTGGTCAGTCGTGATTGGGGGTGCCTTGAAGCCTTTGACGGTCAGGTAGATGCCAAGGGACAGCTCCCAGAGGAACTCCGGGATTGTCGCGATGCCTTGCGCGGCGGAGCCTCGCCCGATGACGTCAAGCACCACGGCGAACCCCGAGGCGCAGACCAGAGGACCTCCGACGAGTCCCAGCCTGGCCATGCCCCGCGGAACGAGGCGGGATCGGTACATGAGGTAGCCCAGGATCAGACCGTTTCCGACGCCGACAACGAAGCCTGGCCCGAGTACGAACGTCCAATTGCGGACCGCGACGAGCGACTTGCCGGCCGTGACGAGCGAGCCGGCGTCCGCGCCGGCAGCCTTCTGTCGCAACGTCACTACCGCAAGCAGACTGACGATGCCGATGGCGATGAAGGTGCACTCAACGAGACGGGCTGCAACGTATCCCAGAGCGAGGCTTTCGTTCTGGCGCTTGAGGATCGGGAACAGCACGACGGCCGTGCCGACATTCGCGATGATGAGGATGAGCTCGCAGAACGCGCCCAAGCGCACGCGCGTGTCGGCGCCGGCGCCGACGATGTAGTTGGCGGGGTGCAGTACGGGGGCGTAGAGAAGCGCCCCTGCGATCGCGGCGACGAAGGTGATGAGAAACAACAGGCCCGCGATCAGCGCAATCTTTCTGGTTGAGGTCATTTGGGACTCCTGTCTGGGGTCGGTTTTGTTCTGAGGCGCAACACTGTCCACATCAGAGCCTGCGAGTAGAAGCGGGAAGCTGGCGAACCGGTCGTAGGCCGGCATCAGTTCGGGCCCGCCGGCGAGTTGGACCAGGCGCAACGCTCCGGCCATCAGCGGGATGGCGCTGAGCGTCACCAGGGCGGCGGGCGAGGGGCACCTGCACTGCCGGGCCGGCCAGTCTGGCTGCACGCTCTGCCCAGACGGCCGGAGGGTTGGTCACCGGACTGCCACGGGCTCGACGCGGCTGGTCGCGGGAGCAGTCTGGGGGGCGGTGTTGCGCTGGTCGCGCCACAGGGAGATGCCGAGGCCGATCAGGGCGACGCCGGTGGGGACAGCGAACGGCCGGTTGAACGACGCTGGCAGGACCGCGAGCGCGGCGGTGGCGACGGTGCCCAGGGCGAGAAGTGCCGCTGCCCACCGTGCCAGGACATGGGCGCGAAACAGCGCGATGCCGAAGAGGAGTCCGCCCGCCATGTACGCGACGCCGGAGATGGCGAACACTGTCTGCATCCCGCCGATGTCTCCGGTAGGGGTGCCGCCGGCGGCCGCGGTGACGAGGTCGTTGACGTAGGCGGGCGAGGTGTGCGCCACGACGGGGAGGACGAACGCGGCGATGACCTCGATGCTGAGGATGACGAGGTAGCCGGCGCCGAGCAGCAGGTAGCCGGCCAGCCCGAGCATGCCTGTCCGGCGGACCTGACGCAGGTACATGCCGGTGATGCCGGCGAGCGCCAGTGCCGCCATGACAGCCTTGGCGATGCTGCGCACCACCCAGTCGGTGGTGGTGGTCGAGGCGACGTCCATGGGCGGGTGGTTGATCTGAACGGCGATGAAGAGCAGTCCGGCGATCGCGGCGCAGATGCCGGCGGCCCGGGTGAGGCTGGGGGTGGTGATGGTCATGACTGGGCTCCTTGGGTCCTGGTCGGTGTTGAGCCGGGTCGGTGTCCGGCGGTGTTCCTGGACGGTAGGAGTCGACGTGGTGATCCCACATCACCCTGTGATGTGACCGAGGTGGTGATTCGCCCGCCGCGACTGGAAAGAGGGCACGGCAACCGGCCATGCGTGCGCCGCTCGCCGCGTACTTGCGCTCGGTGGTGGGCCGCTGGGGCTAGAGCAGGCCGAGCTGGGTGGCGCGACGGACCGCGGCCCGGCGGGTGTTGACGTCGAGCTTGCTGAAGATGTGCTTGGTGTGCGTGCGCAGGGTGTTGACCGACACGTACAGGTGGCTGGCTATGTCGGGCCCGCTGAGCTCGGAAGCTAGGAGGCGGAGCACCTGCAGCTCCCGGTCGCTGAGCGGCTCGACGAGGCCGTGTGTCGTGTCTGGACGAACCGATGGCGGTTCCCCGCCATCCAAGAGCCCTGAGATGTAGCCAGTGGTGATGCCGCGCCGGGATGCTTCCCGGAGTAGGACCGTCATCGCATGTCCCTCGTCGACGAACAGCCGGACGTAACCCTCAGGCTTTGCGGCCGTCAACGCCCGCTCTAGCGCAGTCAGCGCCGACGCGCTATCGCCGCTGTCTGCGGCAGCGATCGCCTCGAGGATCAGGATCTCGACGAGGCTCCCCGTCCTGGTTCCCGTTTCGGCCGCCTCCCGGAGACGACCGAGGAGGCCCAGGGCCTCCGCCCTGGACTGCTCCGTCTCGTTGCCGGCCTTCGCAACGGCGAGAAGCAGCCTGGCCAGGGTGATGTGCTCGAATTCGCCCAGGTAGCTGAGCTCGTCCTCCGGCGACAGCCCGGCCTCACGGGCCCACCCACGGGCTTCCCGTAGATGCCCCATGGCGATCCACATGCGGGCCCGCAGCGCGGCAAGGGGGCGAACATCGGGGAAGAAGTCGCTCACGTAGAAGCGCTTGGCCTCCTCCAGCAGAGCGAGTGCTTCCTTGGGATCTCCTTCGCCCTGCCGCAGCCGTGCCATGGCCACCCGCCATCGATAGGGATGCTGTGGCATCGCTGCGTGCTCACCGAGCTCCTGGCTCTCCAGGAGGAGGCGCCGAGCGCTCTCCAGGTCGTTGCGCTCACGGAAAACATCGCTCATCCCGGCGTACATGTCGGCCGTCCCCCGCACGAGCGCGCGGCTCTGCTCCGGCACCAGCGCCAGCGCATGCTCGTAGGCGCGCAGGGCGTCGCTGAGGCGCCCCTGGACCACGCAGATGTCGCCCACGGCGAGGGTGGCCCCAAGTGCGTCCGCGACGTGCCCCGCCCGCTCGAGCCCGGCGACGCACTCACTCCACGCCCGATGCGCCGCTCCGAGGTCGCCACCAGTCCAGAGGGCGATGCCGAGAAAGCCGGCAGCCCCGGCCCGCACCACGTGGTCGTCTTCGAGAGCTAGCTCGAGGGCCCGCTGTGCGTGCTCGACGGTGGCCGGCACATCGCCTCGAACCTGTGCCAGCGCCGCCCGGTACATCGCTATGTGCCCTGGAACACGACGCAGCTCCCCCTCATCTCCGACAGCGGACCCCTGCGAGGCGTACATCCTTCGCTCCGCGTCGTCCAGGCGGTCTTCGACGCCGGCCAACTCTCCGCTCGCCAACAACGCGCCGGCGAGGCAAACGCTCAGGACCGGCCGACGACGGACTACCTCGTCGGGGAGCGGCTCCACCCATGCCCGCAGCTGCATCTCAAGCCTCGCCCGGCGCATCTCCGGAAGCGCAGACTCAACCAACTGCGCCGTTCGCTCGACGTCGCCGCCGGCGAGCGCGTGGCGGATGGCCTTAGAGCGCTCCCCGTGCTGCTCGTACCAGTCGCTCGCCCGATCGTGCAGATCTGGGATCTGGTCGCTGTGCTCCTCTTCGAGGTGGGCGCGCAGGACGTCGGCGAAGAGGCGGTGGTAGCGGTACCACTGGCGCCGGTCGTCGAGCGGCACGACCAACAGGTTGGCTCGATCGAGCCTCTCCAACATGGCCTTGCTGCCACCGTCTCCGGTGACGGCGTCGCAGAGCGGCCCGCTGAGCTGGTCGAGGATGCTCGTGCGTAAGAGGAAGCTTTGGATCCCCTCGGGCTGGCGGGCGAGTACCTCCTCCACCAGGTAATCGACGATATAGCGGTCGTTGCCGGTGAACCCGGCGATGAAACCGGCGACGTCGTCGCGCCCCTGCATCGAAAGCGCTGCTAGCTGCAAGGCGGCGATCCAGCCCTCAGTGCGCGCTTCCAGCGCACCGATCTCCTCAAGTCGCAGGTCCAGACCCATCACGTGGTTGAGGTATTGCGACGCCTCCACGGGAGTGAAGCGCAGATCGGCGGCGCGGATCTCCACCAGATCGCCCCGTGCGCGAAGCCGCGCCAGCGGCAGCGGCGGGTCGGCACGGGTGGTGATCAGCAGGTGCGCCTGGGCCGGGAAATGCTCAAGCAGGTAGGTGACGCCCGCATGAATGCCCTGGTCGTCGATCAGGTGGTAATCGTCGAGCACCAGGTACAAATCGACTGACAACGCGTCGAGTTCGTTGAGCAGGGAGGCGAGCACCCCCTCCGTCGGGGACCCGCTCGATTCGAGGAGCGCCAGCAGGCCTGCGCCGAAGCCGGGCACGGCGGCCCCGATCGCGGCAACGAGATGACGCCAGAAGGAACCGGGCCGGTTGTCGCTCTCGTCGAGCGTCAGCCATGCCACGACGTGACCATGATCTGCAACCGCCGCGAGCCACTGGGTGAGCAGGGACGTCTTGCCGAACCCGGCCGGCGCCGAGACAAGCACCAGTCTCGACCCCGCCCCACGCTCCAGCCGCTCAATCAGCCTCGCCCGCCCGATCAGCCCCGATCGCGGCGCCGGGACGTGCAGCTTGGTCGCAACCAGCAGGCCTTCCACCCGCGTCTCCTCTCTCGCCTCGGCGGCTGGATCCCGGCGACCGATTCTGTCAGACACGCCTCTCGCGAGGCGCCCGGACAGCCCGACCGCCTAGCCGCGCAGCCGAGTCGCCTTCTAAGCCCGGGATCCCGCATCGGGCGGCGCGGACCTCCCGCAGCCTTCCCGGCCGCAGGAGGGCTATCTGGTACCGCTTGGGCACCGTCCGACGGCCGACCCGCTTTGTTTCACCAGGTGAGTCACCTCATGTGGTGAGGACGGCTCACCACATCCGCTCTTACCGTGCGATTAGCAATCGCAACCAGCACAGACACGAAGGAGCGCCATGAGCCAGACACCTTCTCGGGCCGGGAATCAGCAGGGGGCGAGGGACTATGAGCTCCGAGTCCAGGGTCACCTCGATGCTCGCTGGGCGGCGCGACTCGAGGCCGCGAGCCTCGTCAACGAGCTCGGCGGCACGACCACCCTCCTGGTCCGTGTGCTCGACCAGGCCGCCTTGCACGGATTGCTGCAGAAGATCCGTGACCTCGGCCTGCCTCTCGTCTCCGTCACCCCGGCGGAGCCCGACCGTGCCGACCACGCGCCCATCGATCCGCAGTAGCTGCTCGTCAACCACGATAGGAACCACCACGACCTTAGAAGCGACAGCGAACCTCCGAGGTGCCAGCGCTCCCGGCCGCAGCGGCCCTCGCCCGGGCAGCCCTCCTTTCAGTTCATGAGGAACTCTAGATCTTAACCTCATACCGCCGAGCGGTGGTGCGGGTCCCTGCAAAACTCGCCAACCTGCTCACAGGACCACGACCCCCTGAACGCCTACCATTCGACCGGTGCCAGCGTCACGGCGAACTCCCGGCAGCCCAGTGCCTCTGGGAGGTTTTCGAAACTCTCCGGGAACGCCAGAGCCGGCCGAAAGATCTCCGCGCGCGGGACTGCCGCATCAGGCCCATAGCGGAAGCGCGGGCGTTCTCATGGGGCTCGCACATGAGCCTCTAACGCAATCCTCCTTGACCGCCGGTCGACAGAGTTGGTAGCTTGTCGACCTATGGTCAACAGAATTACGCGGAGCCAGGTGGGTACCGAATCATGAGTTTGGTCAGCGTGTTGGTCGTGGGAGGCCTGGTAGCAATCTCAACCGGCTACTTGATCCACAGCTGGTGGCTCGTGCTCGGGATCTTCATAATCGGGGTCGGAGCTATCGTCATCGATGTCTCGACCCGAAATCTCATCGGCGCTGGTCACGACGACCGCGGACTGGTAGCCATGGGCGAGACCATGCTTCTGGTCGGTTTCGAAGTCTCGATGGCGATCGGGATAGCCCTTGGAGAGGTCAGGGCAAATCGCGCGGCGGCGCGACGGGCCAGGAAAGCTGACGGCTCGTCAGGGCTTCTCCATTGATCGCGGACCAGCACTACCGGTGAGAGGCGTATCGGCTAAGCGACAGCGAGCCTAAGCGTGGGCGGCGGTCGGCTCGCGGACAGTGCGGCGGAGGATTTGTCGCGCCGGACGCTGGTTCGAACCGCCCGTAGAGCACCTCTGGGTCGAGGTCGACCTCACCGGGCCACTCGATCGTGCCCGTCTCTGGGTTGACTCGTACCTGTTCGAACACCTCACGTTGGTCTCGGATCGGCGCGAAGACCTCACCCCGGGCGAGGACATCGCCAACGTCGACGTCCTTGACCGCACCGTCGGAGAACGTCAGGCGCAGCCAGTAGCCCGTCTGGGGCTCCACGGAATCGATCTTGATGAGCTCGTTCATTTCAGCGGTGCAACGGGCTCCGTAGGTTGCCCGGAACTCGCATGCTCCCAGTTTGCCATGAGCTCCGCACGGTGTTCCTCCAGCCATTCGCGGATCAGACGAAGCGCCCGGCTCGGCAGAAAGCCGGCGAACACCCTCGGCCTGATCGCCGACCGCGTCTGCAAGGGCTTGCCAGCGTGCCTGCGCGGACGGGTGCTTGGGCAAGGTCGCGTGGTTCGGCAACCATCATCCCGAGGCTGACTCTACTTCTTCCGGGGCAGCCGATAGCAAGCCGTGGACCCAATTGAAGGTCCACGACCCGAGACACTGCCTCGCTCTCCTTCCCGTGCCAGGCGCTACCGGTCGTCGTCCAAAGCAGTCGTGGTCTGAGCACCAGACGAGACACTCGGGTGCCGCGCGAAGGAGGAGCACGGAGTATTGGCCAGCCTCTTGCGTTCGTTCCGAATGAGCGCGGACAGCGCTGTACCAGCCCGCAGCCGGTCGCACGGGCGCCACTAGACCACCACTAGACCTCGCCCAACCGTGCGGGCCGGGTCTGCGGGTCGCGCCCTCTTGGTATAGTCGCCGCGCGGCATGACGGATCCTTCGCCCTCATCTCGCACGCCCTCTCCCCGACCGGCTGGTGTGCGGCGCTTCGCGGCGGCGGGCGTAATCGCGGCGTTGGTTCTAGCCGCCTCTACGTTCGCGGCATCGGTCAAGCCCAAGCTCGGCCGCTACTCGGGCCACGTGGAATCGGTTTTTGCGATCGGCTTCAGAGTCTCGTCGGACGGCAAGAGGATCACTGTCTTGCAGACTGACTTTCAGGCGCCGTGCGGGGTGCTTTCCCCCAAGAAGGTCGTCACGAGATTCCCGACGATCGCGATCGACAACGGGCGCTTCGGTGGCTCCAAGGGGGCGTACCGGATCGCGGGTCGCTTCAGTGCACCGGCCGCAGCGAGCGGCATGGTGAGCGGCCAGGAGAAGCTGATCGGGTTCACCAAGAAACCCAAACTCTGCAAGTTCTCAGTTCCATTCTCGGCCACACGCGTCGGCAAGTGAGCTGACGCGACGGCCGAGAACGCCGGCCGGTGCTTCGCGGTACAAACACCAACTGCGATCACGTTCGCGCGACGCCGCCAGACTTCCGCATCTGGCGGCGGGGCTCCTCGGCGTGGCTCTCGCGCTTCTGATCGGTATCGAGACGAGCGAATCCTGGCAGCACTCGGAAGCGACGTGTCGTGGCTTTCACGGGCGGGGCAGATCCGAATCGCCGACCCGCGCCCCGATGTGTCGACGCTTGCGTTGCGCGATCAGCGAGCGTCCGGGTCGCCACGCCCGCGGTTCGTTTCGCGGGCTATCAGCTGAGCCAGCCCACAGCGCCTCGGACCGCCGCTAGGTTCGGTACCGTGCGCCGTGGCCGGAGGTGCTACCCAACGATTTTGTTGCGCGCGGTCGGTTTCGCACGCTACAATGGTGCTATGGCGACGACAGGCAAACCACGCCGAAGCACTGCGGCTCACGCTGTAGCGACTCCGAAGACGACAGCCGGAAAGCTAAAGCTCGCCAGCGGGGGCCTGAAGACAGGTAAGGCGCCGCCGGCTTGGCGTCCGGTTGAGCGCACACAGTTCCTGATCGACACGGTCGGTGGGGTGACCAATCTCGCACGCACGTTGGGCGTGTCGCCCAGTCAGCCGTCGCGTTGGAAATCTGGCCATGAGGTTCCCAGCCCGGAGATCGCATCCAAGCTGCTGGATCTCGACCATGTGATAGCGCTCGCCATGCAGGCATGGGATCCCGCCGTGGTCATGGATTGGATGACGACCGCTAACGGCTTTCTCGAAGGTGCTCAGCCCATTGAGGTCCTGCGGCAGCGCGGATCGTCTGAGGTGATCGACGCACTGAAGGCGACGATCAGCGGCGCCTACGCCTGAATTCGGGCGTGCTGCTGCACCGCGTTTTCCCGTATCTGCCCTCGGCGTCAACGGGCCAGCCCGGGCATCCTCTCTACGTCCACCCAGCGCAGGGTGCCGGCCGGTTTGACAACCCGTCGCACTACCTGGCCTGGTACATGGCCGCCGAAGCCGTGAGCGCGATCGGGGAGAGTTTTGCGCATCTCTCCGAGTGGAGAGACGAAGTGTTCGAGTTCCCTCACATTCCCGGTTCTCGCAAGGCGCTCGGGATCTACGACCTTCCGGACGATCTCCCGTACGTCGACCTTGATGACCCGCAGCGGCTCGTGGACCTGGGTGTCCGTCCGTCTCAGATCGTCGAGCGCAACCGGCCATATACACAAGCCTTGGCGCTCAGGATCTACATCGAGGCGAAGTACAAGGGCATTCGCTGGTGGTCGTTTCACCGTCCGCGGTGGCGCGTGTATTGCCTCTGGGAAATCGACCCCGACATCGTCCAGGTCGACGATTTGACGGTCGCTCATATCGCCGTGGACAGCGCCGCCCGGACCCTCGCCAG
Source organism: Actinomycetota bacterium (assembly GCA_030948875.1). GTDB lineage: Bacteria > Actinomycetota > Thermoleophilia > Solirubrobacterales > Solirubrobacteraceae > Palsa-465. The sequence goes on along the minus strand of JALYZL010000001.1, from coordinate 2,290 downwards.
AAGGATCGCGTAGGGCATAGCCGCGTCGGTGCCGATCTGAGCCGATCGCGCTCGTGGCCGTGCGCGCGCCGACTACTCCTTTCCGTGGTGCGACAGCGGCAGAGATCTCGCGGCCCGGCGTCATGGGGCAGGCGCGGCTATGCCCGTCAGCGTGTACCTGCCGACGCCTTCGGCGCCGGGAAGCCCCATGTGCGCCCCGGCCGGATCCGGAGCGAGACGTCCGATCAGAGATCTCACCACCCTGGTGGGCGCGCGCGAGCTTCGAGGCGCGACCATGGCGGACCGCCGTGTCAGGGCAAGAGCGCGTCCACGTCCATCTGCAGCTTGTCGAGTAGATCCACTTGCTTGCCGTTGACGGTAACCGGGCTCGAACCCGGCTGCCAGGTGCGGGTGTTGACGGTGAGCGCCGCGTCGACTCCGTCGCCGCGCGACCAGACCCAGGTCCGCGCGCCCGGCGTGCTACCGTCGCGTCCGCTGGGCGAGCGCGGGCCATTGCCCCAGGCCGCGTGCAGGTGGGCGAACTGCGCCATCGCCGTCGCCGAGGCGCCGAGGCCGTCGTTGCCGACGCCGACCTCGTTGATCTCGCCGTCACCGCCGTAGACGGCGGGCACGGGCACGGTTGAGTTCGGCTGCAGTGGGTTCGGTCCGAGCCCCGGGTCCTCGGCGATCGCCTCGTTGCTACGGCGCCCGGCGGCGACGGTCGAGACCACCTCGACCTCGGTGATCCCGGCCGGAGCCAGCAGCTCCGAATTCAGGTAATGGAAGTAGTCCTGGCCCGTCACCTTCTCGACGAGCGTCGCCAGCAACAGGTAGCCGAAGTTGGAGTAGGCGTACGTCGTGCCCGGCGCGTGCTGTAGCGGCTGCCCGAACATGTACTTGCAGATGTCCATCCGCGTGAGAGTGGAGACGCCGAGGCTCTTCGCGATCTCGCCCATCCTGTACGTCGGATCGAAGAACGGCGAGACCCCGTCGTCGTAACCGGATTTGTGGTCGAGCACCTGCTGGACCGTGATCTGATCGTGATCGCTCGGGTGGCCGGGATTCGAGATCCCGAGCTTCGCGAATGCGTGATCCCCGGGGGCGAGCGTCTTGGCGTCGAACAGCGACTGGATCGCGGCCTCGCAGAACATCTTGCTGCAGCTCGCGAGCAGGAACCGGTCGCTCGGCTGGGTCACGCGGTAGCCGGGCTCTGCCCACGTGTAAGCGCGCCGGAACTGGATCGTCCCATTCTTCGCGAACGTCATCTGGGCGGCGCGGACCGCGTGCTTCTGCATGAACGCCTTGAACGCGTCGTCGATGTTGGAGTGAGCGGGCACGGCGGTTCCCGTCGCCGTCCACTGGCGCTGCTCGGGAACGTCGTTCTTGGCGAAGATCGCGGCGTAGCGCGTGCCGGCGCCGGAGCCGCCGCCCTGCACACAGATCGGATACCGGCCGGCCTTCTGCTGATTGTTGAACGCGGTCTGGTAGTCGGTAGCGCTGAGCCCGTGGACCGCGATCCAGTCTTGTACGACGTCATCGCTGAAGACCGAGCAGTACGTCTGGTCGGTCGCATGCGCGACGTACGCTGGACGCCAGCCGTTGAGCGCGACTCCCGGCAGCTGGGTGTTGACATTGAACGTCTGCTGGTAGTTGCCCACAGGGTCGGCCGGGTTGACGGTCCATTTGACGAAGCCCGGGTTCGGCCACCAGACGCCGGCGTAGGCGCGCTGGCTGCCGTCGCCGTAGACCGTGACCGAGCGGGGCCTGAGCCCGAGCTTCCAGGCCGAGTCGTTCTCGGCGTTGAAGTCCGCCTCGGAGAGCCCGTGCTTGGCGACCCAGCCGGCCGGCACGCCCTCCGACATTACGGCCGCGAACACGCAGTCGGCGGCCGATGAGCCGGTCGCCGAGACGAGCGACACCGCGTAGCCCTTGGCCGACCAGGTGTTGAACCACGACTGGTAGTCGGCGGGGCTGACCCCATGCACCGCCTGCCATGCCGGCATCGGCCGGTCGACCCACACCGCCGCGTACTCGGGATTGGCTGGATCCCCGTACACGCTGAGCGAGATCATCCCGAAGCCCTTGCCAGACAGGGCCGTGACATTGGACTGATGCGTAGCAGCGTTGACGCCGTGATACGCCTGAACTTGCATGTGTCCCTACCCCCGGTTTGAAGAGTGCCCCTACTAGGGAGCGACCGTATAGGCACCGGACGCTGGTGTCAAGCGTGGGCCCCCGAGTTCCAACTCGACGTGGAGCGCCGCCTCAGCGCAGCACTTCGGAATCGCGCGTGCTTCGCCCGCGGCGACGC
>JALYZL010000636.1 GCA_030948875.1 Actinomycetota bacterium | reverse complement strand
CCCCAACACCATCGACCCGGTCGAGCGCCTAGGCCTGCTCCCGAGCGAGCACCAGCCGCTGCTGATCGACCTCGGGGTGCTGGGCGGCGGCCACCGCGTCGTCTTCGTCGTCCAGCCCGGCACCATCGTTCGCGGTCCCGGTGCATGCGTTCCCGGACCGATCGACTGCGAGATCGTCTCCTTGGCGGCAAACCAGACCGAGTGGATCGGAACGAACGGAAGCAATGGCGTGGCCGGCGTTGCCCTCATGGCCGTGACCGCGATCAACGCTGCCGACTACCCATCGTCCGGCGCCGCCGATAAGGCCCGCGCCACCGAGTCCGCAGCCGGGCGCCATCTCCTCAGCCAGTCGACCTTCAGTGCGCTTTCGCTGTTCGCGTACCGGCCGAGCCTCGGCGCCCTCGTCGACCTGAGCAACGTCACCGTAGGAGGTAGCTGATGCGCCGTCTCATGCTCATCGCTCTGACGACCGCCATCTCGCTCGTCGCCGCTGGCAGCGCACAGGCGGTGGTGGTGGACATCAACCCGAGCGTGGCCGGACAGACGACCGTGCCCTACAACCCTGCCAACCTGGCCGACTACGCCGGCGTCGCGCTCGTTCCCGATACCTGCGCTGACCTTACGGCAACACACCCGTGCAACAAACTCGCCAGCGCCGGCATCCCGACCGTCACGTCGAGCGTCTCGCCGTGCGATCCCTTCCTCGCGTCCGACCTCTCGCTCCTGCCGTCGATCGGCATCTGCTCGCACGGCGGCGCTGTGATGCATGCGAACGAGATGTTCGTCCTCACCTGGGACCCCGGGGATCCCAATCGCAGCTACGGGTCCTTGACGAGGGGCTACATGGAGCAGTTCGTCAAGGACGTCGCCGACGGCAGTGGGGCGTTCACCTCACCATACGCCATCACGAGCCAATACCAGGACACCGGCGCCGCCGCCGCAAACTCGTCGAAGTACGGCGGCGCGTGCATCGACTACGGCAACCCGGGCGGATCTGCGTGCCAGTTCGGCACCACCACGGGAACCGGGCCCGGCAACAACTACCCGGCGAACGGCTGCGCACCGTCGGCCGGCAATCGGGCCTGCCTCACCGATGCCCAGATCCAGGCCGAGCTGACGACGCATCTGACGAACACCCAGCTGCTCGGCCACGTGGTCTCGGGCTCCACGCCGATGCTCGTCGTTCTCATCCCGCCCACGGTCGAGATCTGCCTCGACTCTGGCGGCGCGTTGTGCTCGGCCAATGCCACCTCGGCGGCCCAGTTCTGCTCGTACCACTCGCAAGTGAACTTTGGAGGCACCGAGGTCTCCTACGTCGTCCAGCCGTTCACCGTGAACACGGCGTGCGACGAGCCAAACCTGCCGCCCCCTCCGTCAAATCCGACGCCTGAGCAGATCGCGATATACAACGGCAGCCGCCTCGTCAGCCCGCTCAGCCAGGCACAGATCGCGGCGATCGTCAACCCGAACCTGAACGGCTGGTTCGCAGCGGACGGCTCCGAGATCAATGACAACTTCGGCTGCGTCCCGGGTGGAGTCCCGTACGACGCCGTCGCCGTCGGCGGCAGCACTCAGAACCCCTACTACCTGCAGCCCGAGTTCAACAACGCCGGCGTGATCGACACCGACCCGAGCGTGCGCCCCTGCGCGCTGGGCGTGACCCTGGCGCCGAACTTCGTGGTTCCCAGCGCGGTCGAGCCTGGAGATGTGGTCCAGTTCGACGGCTCGATCACGCCGTCGACCCTGATCGTGCCCAAGGCCAACTACATATGGGACTTCGGCGACGGCACCCCCAAGGCCACCGGCCCGAGCGTGGAGCACAGCTTCGCCAAGGGCGGCACGTACACGGTGAAGCTGACCGTGACCGACCGCGGCGGGGACTCGGCGAGCTTCAGCCCGGCAGTCAATGTGCTGGGCGTGAACGGCAAGCCCGTGACGCCACCGGGGACAGTGCCGGGGACAGGCACGACCCTAGGGCACACCGCCCTGCACGCGCACCTCCTGCTCCTGCCCGAGGGCATGCAGGCCATGCTTCGCCACGGCCTCTCCCTTCGCGTGAGCTCCAATGAGGCTGCCGACGGGTTCGTGACCCTCTCGATCTCGCGCGGCGCCGCCAAGCGGGCACACATCAGAACCGGGCACAGCGCGACCGTGGTCGTCGGCCACGGCACCATCTCTGGCGTCACGGCCGGCACCGTGAACATGGGGGTCAAGCTATCGGAGGGGATGGTCAAGAAGCTCGGCAACCTCCGGCACCTGACTCTGACCGTTCGCCTGGTCCTCGCCGGCGCAGGCGGCGACCACGTCGCCATCGACGCGGCCGGGCGCTATTGAGACGCTCATGCGTTTGCGAGCGCTAGCTCCTGGAGCAGAAGAGCGGGAGACACGAGTCCGGCTGCGGGACGAGCGTGGCCTCACGCTCATCGAACTGGTGATCGCGATGGTCCTTACGTTGGTGATCGCCGGTGCCGCAATGACATTCATGATCGTCACCCTTCATCAGGAGAACGTCGTCGCCAGCCGGTCCTTCGCCACGCGTCAGAGCGAGGTCGCGCTTCAGCGGCTGACCCGCGAGCTCCGCCAGGCTCAGGACATCCTCAGCACGTCTACGGGAAGCGATACGACGCCAGTCAACGTTACCTACGGAGGTGGGACCTCGTCAGTCAGTTTCTATCTCCCTGCCGCTGGCAGTACTGCGGCTGGGACGCTCGTGACCTGGACATGCACGACCAATGCTAACTGCACGCGCACGGCGTGCGCCGCCTCGGTCGTGGTGGCGAACGCCTGCCCGACCGGCTCGTCGACCGTCACCATCACCGAGCTGACAGGCGTCAGCTCAGCAACTATCACACCTTTCGGAGCGAGCGGCACCCAGCTTGCCTCGGGAGCCGGATCGGGGGCCAACCCGAGCTACCCGTCCCTGGTGAACATCACGCTGCAGACCAACCCGCTCAGCCAGGCGGGCACGACTCACACCAGCCTCGCGACCGGGCTAACGACTCCGATCATCGTCCAGGATGGCGTCGCACTGCGGAGCTACTCGTCATGACGCCCAGGGCGAGGCATTTCGGCGATCAGTCGGGCGATACGCTCATTGAGGTCCTCGTCGCCACGTTGATGCTGGTGCTGATCGTCTCTGCCGTCGCGGGGATGATGATCACGAACAACAAAGCGGCGCTGGGCAACCAAAGGCAGACGCAGCTGATTTCGGTCCTGCAGCAGCGAATCGAATACGTCCATCAAGTCCTCACGCAGAACTACTCAGCCCTGGGCTTTGCAGCTATCGCGCTGTCGTCGAACCCTGCACCGGGCGTCGATAGCACGCCGCCCAGCGACGCCACGGATCCGAATGACTTCATCACGCCGTACGTGTCCGGCTTCACGACGGCCGGCGGGGGGACCCCCGAGAAGTTTCTGATTGAGAGCAATTACAACCATACGAGTGAGGGAACGATCGACGGTGGGACGACGGATGCCGAGACGCTGCAGGTAGATCCGACGAACGGCAAGATCGCGCCCGTGACGTACGTCGACCTCGCCACCGGGGCATCGAGTTTGAGCGCACCGACCAACGGCGACCCGTACGCGACGGTGTACACATACGTTACGCAGGCTGTGACTGGAGTGAACGCGTCCCTGTCGGCATGCACGACGACGGCGGGCGTCGCGGGCTCCACGATCGGCGACGCACGAAGGGTAATCGTGGCCGCTAGGCTGTACACGCCCCCAGGGCGCGTCGACAACATTGGCTCCAAGTTTCCTCAGTACGCGTCCACGCTGCTCAACGACCCCGTTCCAGCCAACGCATGCCAGGGCGCAACGGGCCTGAGGATCGGGTTGAACATCCTATGAGATGGCCTGCGCAAACAGGTTCGCGCGGCTCGCGTGGCAGGCTTGACGCCGTCAGCCCCGCCAGGGATGAATCCGGGTACGCGATCGTGATCGTGATCTGCGTGTTGCTGGTCGCGCTCCTGATGGGCGCGGCGGCGCTGACGGAGGCGCTGGCCTCTCGTTCCCACGCCAACCTTGACACGCGTCAACGCCGGGCGCTCCAGGCGGCCGATGCCGGGCTCCAGGCCGTGCTCTACTACGAGAACCAGCTCAGCCTGGACACCCTCGATCTGAGCGGAGGCTCGGGCTTTCTCGGGACCCTCGCCGACTGCCTGGTGCCCAACCTGAATGCGGGGCTCCCGGCAAGTAGCTTGGTAGCGGTCTCGATCGCTACCGGAGGTGCGTGCCCGCTAGGAAAGCTGGGCGGCACCGCCGGGTCCCCAAACGCCCCCTACACCACCTTCGTGCCGGTGGGGAACCACGACTCGTACCAGGCGGAGTTCATTCCGAACGCCACCGTCCGCGCGGGAACGAGCGGCGTGCAGTTCACGGGCGGGCAGATCGTCTCGCTCGGGGTCGACACCGTTAACTCGACGAACAAGGTGTACGCGCGGGTAGTGGAGGATCTCGCTCCCGTTGACCCGTTCAAGACCGTTGAGGCGAATCACGATCTGACCTTCAAGGTTCTCGGCGCGACCGCCTTCAACGGCACGGCCCGCACGGGCCATAAGCTCTACTTCAACGCCTCGCTTGGGGTGGGGGTGTTCACCGTGACGAATCTGCTCGGGGCGGGCCTCGCCGGCCCCGGGGCGATCGACGTAGGCTGCGCCGGGACCTCGGGGGCGTATACCAATACCGGGTCGCCGCTCTTCGTCCCCGTAGTCCTCGGAAGCATGAGCGTGGCCACCACGCAGACCTGCAACGCACCGTACTGGTTCACGCGCCAGCCGATCTCGATCAACCCCTCCAAGTCCGACTGCCCGTCCGGGGTCTTGTGCTCGTCGCTCCAGGGCTACACCGGCAGCGCCCAGGACGAGATCTACATCATCGGGGGACAGACACTGACACTCGCTCCCGGGGATTACGTCTTCTGCAGCCTCCAGACGAACGGCCCGATCACCACGAGCGTGACTGCCACCAGCGCGCCGGTGCGGATCTTCATCGACAGCCCGACCTCGAGCCGCTGCAATGGCTTTTCGCCCCACGCCGCCCGGTCCGGCTACCAAACCGGCGCTGGAAGCTTCGTCGCTACATCGGGACTCGGCGGAGTCTCGGGCACGATTTCGCCGACACAGGTGCAGGTGTACGACGTCGGCAACACCACGCCCGGGCCCGGCATGGGCACTATCGTCACGACCGGGGGATCACTCGCCGGCGGATTCTTCTTGTACGCGCCGGAGTCCCAGGTGACGATCGCCTCGACCATTTTCTCGGGCACGGTGATCGGATACGACGTAACGATGCAAGCGACCACCTACACGCAGAGCCTAGGGCTGAACCAGTATCCACTGTCCAGCACACTCGGGGTGTTCCACGGTGCGCAGTACGTGCAGTGCACGAACACCGTCACGGCGCTGAGCGGCACCGTCGCCACTGACCTCAGCGGCTGCTGACTGACTCAAGCACCGCCACCGCCACGTCGATACCGACCCATGCGCTCACGCGTGAGGGAAAACGCCCCCGCTGCCGGAGCAGCGGGCGTGGCGATCTTCGTGGTGGCCTGGTTGGGGCTCTACGGATGGGCGTGGACCGACTACGACGATGAGGCCCGGCCGGCGTTCGACGCGCTCGTAAACGGCCATCTCCTGAACTTCCTGCAGATCGCGCCGACGTATGGCGGGTCGCTGCTCATGCGCGCGCCGTTCGTTCTCGTACCGCGGCTGTGGGGCGGCGGGGAGCTTGCCATCTACCGCGCGGCGGCAGCGCCCTGCCTGCTTGCCAGCGCCTTCTTCGGGGTATGGCTGCTCGCGCGGATGCGGGGGCTTGGGCGCACCCGGAGCGCGATGGCGCTCGCCCTGTTTCTCTGTGTCGCCAACCCGATCACGCTGCCGGCGCTCGAGATCGGGCACCCCGAGGAGCTGCTCGGCGCCGTGCTGTGCGTGGCCGCGGTGCTCGTCGCGATGAGCGGCCGGCCGGGTTGGGCCGGCGTGCTCCTCGGCCTGGCGATCACCAACAAGCAATGGGCGCTGGTCGCGACGGGTCCGGTGCTGCTCGCGCTCCCGGATCGGCGGCCGCGCGCCCTGCTCACCGCCATTGGTGTCGGCGCCGCCTTCGCGGCCCCGTTCCTACTCGCGAGCCCGGGCGGCTTCGCGGCCGCCGTGAAGTCGGCCGCGGTGAACAACAAGAGCCCGGTCTTTCAGCCATGGCAGTCGTGGTGGTTCTTCGGCTCCCCGGGGCACATCGTCAGGGGCGTCTACGGAGCGATCAAGGTCGGCTACCGCACCCCGCCCGGGTGGATCGGAGGCATCGCTCACCCGCTGATCGTCGCGGTGACGCTGCCCTTGACGCTTCTTTGCGTGTGGCTTCGACGCCGAGGGCTCCGAGGCCCGCCGCACGACGCGCTCCTGCTCCTCGTGCTCGTGCTCCTCCTGCGCTGCGTGCTCGACCCGTGGGACATCTCCTATTACTCGCTGCCGCTCCTGTTCGCGCTACTCGTCTGGGAGACGCTCACGTTTGCTCGCTCGCCGGTGCTCGCCCTGGTCGCTTCGTTCACCGCGTGGTTCGTCTTTCAGTGGGCACCCCATCAGATGTCGGCCGACATGCAGGCGCTGGCGTTCCTGGCCGTCGCGATTCCCGCGGTGGTCAGCGTCGTCGTTGCTCTTTACCTGCCCGGGGTCGGCGAGAGGATCGGCACACGAGCGCGCCGCGTGCAGGCGAGAGCCTCGGACGACTACTCCGCCTTGCGCCAGCTCCCCGCCCCGTAAAGCGAAAGCTCGGCGACCGTGTGCTTGACCCAGCGATCTGGTCGTCCGCCGGAGCTGCGATCCTTGCGCGCTCGAGGTGATGCCACCCGCTCCAAGTCACGCCGAAGCCACGGCCGAACACCGCTCATCGTCGCGGGCTCCGGCAGCGGTGCCACGCGCAGAGGTCGCGGCCGCCGCCAGCTCGGCTCTCGACCTCTACGAGCCGCTGTTGCGGCGCTTGCGGGAGGCATCCCCCGTTCTCGAGCGGCGCTCGGCGTTGGTGGACCAGGCGCTCGAGGTCTGGGCGCGCCCGGGGTTCGAGACGTTCATCTGCCGGTCCCGGCTCCGGTTCGAGCCGTTCCC
>JALYZL010000619.1 GCA_030948875.1 Actinomycetota bacterium | reverse complement strand
CCACGAGACCGCGCCGCGGTTCGGCCACAGTACCTTTGCACCCTTGCGGGTGCTTGTCATCGACAACTACGACAGCTTCACCTACAACCTGGTCCAGTACCTCGGTGAGCTCGGCGCCGAGGTTGAGGTCGTGCGCAACGATCAGGCTTCGGTCGAGGATCTCCTCGTGCGGGGGTATGACCGGGCGATCGTGTCGCCGGGGCCGTGCACGCCGAACGAGGCGGGGATCTCGCTCGAGGCCGTGCGGCGGTTCCCGCAGGCGCGGATTCCGACGCTCGGCGTGTGCCTGGGACACCAGGCGCTGGTGCAGGCGTGGGGCGGCAGGGTGATCCAGCACGAGCCGATCCACGGCAAGACCTCGGAAATCGAGCACGACGGGCGGACGATCTTCCGGGGGCTTCGGACCCCGCTCACCGTCGGACGCTACCACTCGCTGGTGGCCGATCCGCAGTTGCCCGACGTGCTCGAGCGCAGCGCGGTGGGGGGCGAGGTGGTGATGGCGGTACGCCACCGCGAGCTTCCCGCCGAAGGCGTCCAGTTCCATCCCGAGTCGGTGCTCACCGAGCAGGGTCGCGAGCTGCTCGGCAACTTCCTCGCGTCCGAGCGGCGATGAGCCCGCAGCTGCTCACAGGCGCGATCGACGAGCTCGCGTCGGGCCGGGACCTGAGCCTCGAGGACGCGGCAGCGGTGCTCTCGGAGATCATGGCCGGCGAGGCGAGCGAGGTGCAGATCGCGGCCTTTCTGATCGCGCTTCGTACCAAGGGGGAGACCGTGGACGAGCTGGCGGGCCTGGCGCGAGCGATGCGCGGGTTCGCGGCTCATGTCACCGTCGACCGCGACAACCTCGTCGACACCGCGGGGACCGGCGGCGGCCGCCAGACGTTCAACGTCTCGACCACGGCAGCGCTGATCGCTGCGGGCGCGGGATGCACGGTAGCCAAGCACGGCAACCGCTCCGCCACCGGCCTGTCGGGCTCGGCGGACGTCCTCGAGGCGCTCGGCGCTCGCATCGATCTGCGCCCCGACGCCGTCGCCCGCTGCATCGAGGACGTGGGGTTCGGGTTCATGTTCGCGCCCACCCATCACCAGGCCACTCGCTACGTGATCGCGGTGCGCCGGCAGCTTGCGGTGCGCACGATCTTCAATTTCCTTGGCCCGCTGACCAACCCGGCCGGCGCCAGCCGGCAGCTCATCGGCGTCTCGGACGCCGCCTACCTCGATGTCATGGCCGGCGCGCTCGTGCGGCTCGGGGCCGAGCGCGCGCTCGTGGTCTCGAGCGACGACGGGCTCGACGAGCTCTCGATCTCGGCGCCGACGGTCGTCGTCGAGGTCACGGGCGCACAGACGCGCCGCTACACGGTGAATCCCGAGGATTTCGGCCTCGAGCGCGCGCCGCTCGGGGCGGTGAGTGGGGGGACCCCCGAGGCGAACGCGCACACCGTCCGGCGCATCCTCGCCGCCGAGCCGGGCGCTCAGCGCGATATCGCCGTGCTCAACGCGGGCGCGGCGATCTATGCCGGGGGGGTCGCGGACACGCTCGCGCACGGAGTCCGGGCCGCCGAGGACGCGATCGACACGGGCGCCGCCGCCAAGGCGCTCGAGCGCTTCATCACCCGCACCCAGGAGCTGGCGCCGGCATGAACGCGCTCGAGCAGATCGTGGCCCAGACCCGCGAAGAGCTGAAGCGCCGCCGCCGCGAGGTCCCGATCGAGGAGCTCGAGCTCCTGGCGGCAGAGCGGAGCGGCAGCCTGCGGCCTTTCGCTGCGGCGCTTGCGCGTCCCGGACTGTCGGTCATCGCCGAGCACAAGCGCCGCTCGCCTTCGGCGGGCGTGATCAGGGAGGGCGTCGCTCTCGAGGCGGTGGTCGAGGCCTACGAGCGTGGGGGCGCGGCGGTGCTCTCGATTCTGACCGATGGCCCGAGTTTCGGCGGTTCCCTCGCCGATCTGCAGTCCGCGCGCGACGCGAGCTCCCTTCCCCTCTTACGCAAGGACTTCGTCGTCGACTCCTACCAGGTGACCGAGTCGCTCGCCGCGGGCGCCGACGCGATCCTCCTGATCGTCGCCGCGCTCACCGACGCCGAGCTGTCGGCGCTCTACCAAGCGGCGCGCGCGGCGGACCTCGCCGTCCTCGTCGAGGTCCACGACGAGCGGGAGCTCGAGCGAGCGATAGCCGTCGGCGCCGAGATCATCGGGATCAACAACCGCGATCTCACCACCCTGGCCGTCGACACTGCTCGCACCTTCGAGCTGCTCGCCGGCGTGCCTGCGGGCGCAACGGTGGTGGCCGAGTCCGGATTCCGGACCCGGGCGGAGCTCGATGGGCTCGAGCGTGCGGGGGTCGACGCTGTGCTGGTCGGTGAGGCGCTGATGCGCTCCCCGGAGATCGAATCGGCCTGCCGAGCGCTCGCCGGCGGGCCCGTTTCACCGCTTTAAGTGCAGTTCAGCGCTGTCTCGCACAATCCGTGAGCCGCATGAAGACACTCTTGCGCTCACCGCTCGTGTCCGCGACCGTCGGCGGCCTCACCGTGGCCGGCGCGTTCCTCGCTCTCGGCGTCACCGGTCGTCGCGTGATCAGAACGGTGATCCAGGAGGCGCCGCTCGCGACCCAGCCCGCCTCCGACGTGGCCAGTGGGCTTACGCCGTATGAGATCTATGAGCACGACTCGCGTGGGGTGGTGCTCGTTCGCGCCGACGTCGTCTCGGCCCTCCAGGGGCCGTTCGCCCTCTCGAGCGGGCAGCAGTCCGGCGGCGTGACGGGCTCGGGATTCGTCGTCGACCGCCGTGGCGACATCATCACCAACTATCACCTCGTCGGGGCGGCGGGAGTGGGCGGGATCTCGGTCCAGTTCCAGCCCGGCGAGACCGTCGCGGCGCGGGTGATGGGGACGCAGCCGGGCGCCGACCTGGCCGTGCTCCGGGTCGACCCGCACGGCCTCCATCTCCGACCTCTCGAGCTCGGCAATTCCGCCACCGCTAGGGTCGGCGACCCGACGCTGGCGATCGGCAACCCGTTCGGCTTGGACCGCACGCTGAGCTCCGGCATCGTTTCAGCCCTGCAGCGGCAGATCCCCGTGTCGAGCGGGTTCGCGGTTGACCACGTGATTCAGACGGACGCGCCGGTCGGTCAAGGCATCTCCGGCGGGCCGCTGATCGACGCCGCCGGCCGGGTGATCGGAGTCAACTCACAGGTTCAGATCGACGGCGACGCCGACGGCCTGCCGATCGGTTTCGCGGTTCCCATCAACACGGCGACGGCGCTGCTCTCGCGGATCGGCGTCTCGCCGAGCTCGGCGTATCTCGGCATCAACGGCGTCACCATCGACAGCTCCCTCGCCGCGCTCGGCGAGCGCGCTCGCCACGGCGTGCTCGTGGAGTCGGTGGATCCGGCCGGACCGGGCGCCAAGGTCGGCCTACGCCCCGGGAACGTCAAGCGAGTTTTCCACGGCCAGCCGTTCTACCTGGGCGGCGACGTGATCGAGCAGGTCAACGGATCGGCCGCCGATTCGGTCGATGACCTCACCCAGGTGCTGGCCTCCGAGCGACCTGGCCAGGTCATCAACCTCACCGTTCTCCGGGGGCTGGCGGTTAAGACGATCAGGGTCACTCTGGCCAGCGGCCCCCGCAAGAAGTAGGTCCGATGCCGTGCGGTCGCGGGATCGTACGATGTGAGGATGCCTGCCCCCACCGTCCCGAGGATCAAGCTCTGTGGCATCACGACGCCTGAGGATGCCGAGCACGCCGCGGAGCTCGGCGTGTGGGCGATCGGCCTGAACTTCTGGCCCCGGTCCGCCCGGCGCTGCGATCCCGGCACCGCCGCGGAGATCGCGGCTGCGGTCAAGCGACGGGTGGAGGTGGTCGGCGTCTTCGTCAACCCGACGCTCGAGCACGTCGCGGCCACCGCGGAGACCGTCGGCCTGACCATGATCCAGCTCCACGGCGACGAGGGCCCGTCATTCTGCGCCGAGACGGCCCGCCGCACAGGCTGCAAGGTGATCAAGGCGGCCCGGATCCACAGCGGTGCCGACATCCAGGCCCTGGCGGCGTTCCACGTCGACTATCACGTGCTCGACAGTCACGTTCCCGGGCAGTTCGGCGGCACCGGCGAGACCTTCGCGTGGGAGCTCGCCCGGATGCATCGCGGACGCGTCCCGCTCATCCTCAGCGGCGGGCTGACGCCCGAGAACGTCGCCGAAGCGGTTGCGACCGTGCGACCGTCCGCCGTCGACGTGGCGAGCGGCGTCGAGTCAGCCCCGGGGCGCAAGGACCCGGCGAAGGTCGAGGCATTCGTGGCGGCCGTGGCCGCGACTGCCGAGGCCGGGGCGATTGCCCCTACTGCGCCCGGGAGTTCGCCGCCAGGCGAACTCGGGGGCCGTCCGGGCCCCTTAATGGAAGTGGCGCCGCCCGATTCCACAGTGGCAGCAGCCACCTTCACCGCCACTTCCACGTGACCGTGGTCGAGCACCGTTTCGGCCGCTACGGCGGCCAGTACGTCCCGGAGACGCTGATGCCCGCCCTCGACGAGCTCGAGCAGGCGTGGATCGCGGCGCGGGAGGACCCGGGATACCGCTCGGAGCTCGACGGACTGCTCCACGACTATGTCGGGCGGCCTACTCCGCTCTACCACGCACGCCGCTTGAGCGATCTCGCCGGGCATCCCATCTATCTCAAGCGCGAGGATCTCAATCACACCGGCGCGCACAAGATCAACAACGCGCTCGGCCAGGCGCTGCTCGCAGTGCGTATGGGCAAGCAGCGGATCATCGCCGAGACGGGAGCCGGGCAGCACGGCGTCGCGACCGCGACCGCGTGCGCGCTGCTCGGGCTCGAGTGCGTCGTCTACATGGGGACCGAGGACATGCGGCGTCAGAAGCCCAACCTCGAGCGGATGGAGCTCCTCGGCGCGCGCGTCGAGCCCGTCGAGGCGGGCGCCAGGACGCTCAAGGAGGCGGTCTCCGCGGCGATCCGCGACTGGGTCACCAACGTCGCCACCACGCACTACATCATCGGCTCGTGTGTCGGCCCGGCCCCCTACCCGGCGCTGGTCCGCGACCTGCAGCGGGTGATCGGCGACGAGGCACGGGCGCAGGTGCTCGAGCGCTGCGAGCGGCTGCCTCAGCGCGTGATCGCGTGCGTTGGCGGGGGCTCGAACTCGATCGGGATGTTCACCCCCTTCCTCGCCGACGCCGATGTCGAGCTCGTCGGCGTCGAGGCGGCGGGGGAGGGGCTCGAGAGCGGCCGTCATGGCGCGCCCCTGACCGCGGCGGGCCTGCCTGGCGTGCTGCACGGCGCGTTCTCGGCGGTGATGCAGGACGAGGACGGGCAGATCCTCGAGGCGCATTCGATCTCGGCCGGGCTCGACTATCCGGGGAGCGGTCCCGAGCACGCCTGGCTGCGCGACTCGGGTCGCGCGCGCTACGTCGCGGTCACCGATGCACAGGCCCTGGAGGCGTTCGGGCGCATCGCGCGCCTCGAGGGGATCATCCCCGCACTCGAGTCCTCGCACGCGATCGCGTGGGCGCTCGCGCACGGACCCAGCGAGCTCGACCTGGTCTGCCTCTCGGGTCGCGGCGACAAGGATCTCGCGGAAGCGATCGCGAAAGCCGACCTCGAGACTGAGGACGCGTGATGCTCGCCGCCGATGAACCCGCGGCCCAGGCCGCGAATGCCGCGCGCTCCGGCATCGAACGGATCGCCGAGGCGTTCGAGGCCGCCCGCGCCGACGGCCGCCGGGCCGCGCTGATGCCCTACATGATGGGCGGCTTCCCCGATCTCGACCGCTCGCGTGAGATCGCCCTGGCCTACGCCGAGGCGGGGGCCGATCTCGTCGAGCTTGGCGTACCGTTCTCCGATCCCCTGGCCGACGGGCCGGTGATCCATTCCGCGGGCACGACGGCATTGCAGGCCGGCGTACGCCTCCACGACGTGCTCGAGCTCGCGAGCGCGATCTCAGGTCGCGTCCCCGTGGTCGTCATGTGCTACGCCAATCCCATTTACGCGCGCGGCCTCGACCGGTTCGCCGACGCACTCGCCGGCAGCGGTGCCAGCGGCCTGATCGTCCCCGACCTGCCGCACGAGGAGGCGCCCGAGGTGCTCGAGGCATGCGAGCGCCGCGGGCTTCCCCTCATCCCCCTCGTCGCCCCGACCACGCCCGAAGCGCGCCTGGCGCGGATCGGCGAGCGCGCCCGCGGCTTCCTCTACACGGTGTCGCTGACCGGGACGACGGGGGAGCGGGCCGGGCTCGTCGAAGGGCTGAGCGGAGTGATCGAGCGTGCCAAGGCCCACACCTCGGTGCCCGTGGCCGTGGGGTTCGGGATCGCGACGCCCGAGCACGCTGCCGCTGCCGCCGACGCCGGCGCCGACGGGGTGATCGTCGGATCCCGACTCGTCCGCGCGGCCGGCGAAGCCGACGATCCCGCGGCCGCGGTGCGCGACCTCGTGCTCGCCCTCGGCCGCGCGCTTCGTTAGGATCGGCGTCCACAATGGTCATCTTCTTCACGTCGGTCGCCGCGCTCATCATGTGGCTCATCATGTGGGCGCTGGGAATCAAGGGGATCGTCGCCATCTCGGGCTCCCTTCTCCTCATCGGGATCGCGGTCGGTATCCAGCGCCTGCTGGCTGCTCTGAGCGGCAACAGCGAGTAGCCGGGCCGGCGCTGCCATGCGAATGCGCAACCGGGCACTGACCGGGGCGGGTTGTGTAGCGCTGACGGCCGCGCTCGCGGCGTGCGGCGCGGCGACGCAGACGACCACGACGATCACGGGCACGACGCTGACCGTCTACGCAAGCGTGCCCCTAAACGGGCCCGAAAGCGCGGCGGCGCACGACGTGCTCGCCGCCGAGCAGCTCGCACTCGAGCAGGCGGGCGGCAAGGTCGGACGCTTCGCCATCGACCTCGTCCCCCTCAACGACGCGACGAGCACGGGGTGGAGCCCGAAGCTCATCGCCGCCAACTCCCGCACGGTGATCGAGCACGCCAACGCGATCGCCTATATCGGGGAGATCGACCCAAACGCCTCGGCCCAGTCGATCCCGATCACCAACGCCGATGAGCTGCTTCAGGTCAGTCCCTACGACACGGCGATCGGGCTGACCCAGGCCACGCCCGCGGTCCCGGGGTCGCCGAACGTCTACTACGAGTCCTTCAGCACCTACGGGCGGACGTTCGGCCGGGTCGTGCCGAACGACAACTACCAGGCGAAGGCGCAGCTCCAGGTGATGCAGGGCCTCGGCGTCAAGAAGCTCGTTATCGGGGAGGACGGCACGGCGTATGGCGACGCGATCGCGCTGGCCGTCCAGCAGGACGCGTCGAAGTACGGGATCAGCGCGAGCGCGCCGGCTCGCTCGACCGCCGGCGTGTCGCAGTCCGGGGCGGACGCGCTGTTCTACGGCGGCGTCGACGGCCCGGCGGCCGTACAGGCGTTCAACGGCGCGGTGTCCTCTGCTCCGAAGCTCAAGCTCTTCGGGCCCGGCGGCCTCGACACGAGCTCGTTCGCCTCCCAGCTCAGCCCGGCGGCCCAGAGCGCCACGTACCTGAGCGAACCTGGGCTCACCACGGCGGAGCTACCGCCGGCGGGAGCCGCGTTCCTCACCGCCTTCAAGGCCGCCTATCACCACGTGCCCTCGACGCAGGCGATCTTCGGCTACGCGGCCATGCAGGTGGTGCTGAGCACGCTACGGCGGGCCGGGATCAACGCGAACAACCGAGCCGCCAACCTCAACAGCTTCCTCGGCGCCAAGAGCATCAGCACCGCGATCGGCACCCTCTCGATCAGCAAGAGCGGGGACATCTCGGTCGCGCCGTACCTGTTCAGCCGGGTCAAGGGCGGCAAGCTCGTCGCCTACAAGGGCTTGATCGTCAGCCCCTGAGGCCGCGTCGCCGTTCGCGCGGCGTGAACCTCGCGTTAGCGTCAGTTGGTCGTCCCGCCGGTCGCGCTCTCGTCCGTCGAGCCGGTCCATACGATTGCGGGGGTGTCGACACGCGCCGAGGAGGTTGAGGTGGACGTCCGGGCTCGCGTGGTCGCGATGACGATCACCGCGCTCGCGCTCGTCGCCTCACTCGCCGGCTGTGGCGGGGGGTCGGGGCCCAACGGGCGGATCTCGGGCCGGAACCTGACCATCTACGCGAGCCTTCCCGAGCGGGGTCAGTGGAGCTCGGAGGCGCTCGCCGTCATGCGCGGCGAGGAGCTCGCGCTCGACCAGGTACACGCCGCCGTTGGCAGGTACAGGATCGCCTATGTCGTGCTCGACGACTCCACGGCCAAGGCGGGGAGGTGGGTGCCGGGCTTCGTAGCCACCAACGCTCAGCAGGCGGCGGCGGACAAGACCGCGATCGGCTATCTCGGCGAGTTCAACCCGGACGCGAGCGCGATCTCGATCCCGGTCCTGAACCGAGCCGGCATCCCGCAGATCAGTCCCGCCGACGGCGCTGCGGGACTGACCACCGGGTCCGCCGGGGACTTCCCCGGCGAGCCCGACAAGTACTACCCGACGGGCACGCGCACCTTCGCCCGCGTGGTGCCCGACGACGGCGTGGAAGGGGCTGCGCAGGCCGATCTGCAGCGAAGCCTCGGGTGCACGAAGACCTATGTGCTCGACGACGGCTCCGTCTACGGATCCGATCTGGCGAACGTGTTCGCGCGCGACGCGCAGCGGGCGGGGCTGACGGTCGCCGGCATGCAGGACTACGATCCCACCGCGACGTCGTATGCCTCGCTCGCCGCCAGCGTGGCGGCCATCGGCGCCGACTGCGTGTTCCTCTCCGCCATCGCCGAGTCGGGCGCGGCCGCGCTGACCACGGCGGTCGGAGGCGCGCTGCCGCAGGCGAACATCTTCGCCAGCGACGCCGTCGGCGACGGCGCGTACCTCGATTCGGCGAGCGGCGGGATTCCCGTGAGCCTCGACCACCGCGTGTACGTCACCATGGCGCCGCTCGTGCAGAGCGCCTACCCCCCGGCCAGCCACTCGTTCTTCTCCGCCTACCAGAAGCGCTACGGGCCGGTCGAGGCGTACGCGATCTACGGCTACGCGGCGATGACCCTGATGCTGCGGGCCATCGATCGAGCCACCGACCATGGTCGGCGTGTCGCCGATCGCGGCAAGGTGCTGACGGCGATCTTCGCGACCCGTAATCGCCACAGCGTGCTCGGCACCTACAGCATCAACCGCACAGGGAATACGACGCTACGCGGGTACGGCGCCTACCGGGTGGTCCGCGGCCGCCTCGTTTTCCTCCGCATCTTCGAGGGTTAATTTCGGGTTAGGGGCCATCCGGCGCTGTCTCGGGGGGTGCGCCCCGATTAAGCTGTGGCCGCCCTGTTACCGGGGAGCGGGATGGCAGGTCCACTAACAGAATAGGGGTGGTCGAGTTGGTCGCAAGCAGGAAAACCGGGATCTTTCTGGTCGGTGCGCTGGTCGCACTCGCCGGCTGTGGAAGTAGCAGCAGCACCACGAGCACCAAGAGCGGCACGAGCACGCCCGCGTCGGGTGGTGGGAACACCGTCGACATCTACTCGACCTTTCCCCTCCAGGGTGCGGTGACCGCGCAGACCGGACCTGAGGTCAACGGCATGAAGCTCGCGCTCGCCCAGGCAGGCGGCAAGGCGGGGCAGTTCACCGTGAACTTCCAGTCGCTCGACAACGCGACGGCGCAGGCCGCCGGCTACGACCCGAACCAGTGTCAGGCCAATGCCCGCCAGGCCGCGACCGATCCGAAGGCGGTGTATCTCATCGGACCCCAGAACTCCGGCTGCGCCAAGGTCCAGATGCCGATCACCAACCAGGCCGGGCTGGCGCAGGTGAGCACCGCCAACACCTACGTCGGGCTCACGCTCAAGAATCCCGCCGACGCGCCGGGCGAGCCGCAGATCTACTACCCGAGCGGCATGCGGAACTATCTGCGCATCGTGCCGAACGACTTCTATCAGGGCAGCGACGGGGCGATCACGATGGCTCACGACGGCTGCATGCGGGTCGCGCTCGCCAACGACAAGACCCCGTATGGCGCCGGCCTCGCCACCCAGATCCAGCTCAACAAGGGCAAGCTGACGATCACCGGCGACACGCCGCTCGATCCGACGGCGCCGAACTACCGCGCGTACTCGCAGACGCTGAAGGGACAGGGCGTGAACTGCGTCTACACCGCGTTCAACCCACCGGGCGAGGTGGAGCTGGTCAAGGACATCCACGCGGCGTTGCCGACCGCCAAGATCTATGGCGGCGACGGCATCTGCACGGGCTCGGTCACGAATCCGGCGATGCACGGGTTCCCGGCCAGCATCGCGCCGTTCTTCCAGTGCACGGTGGCGACTCAAGACCTGCCGGCCTACCCGGGCGGCCGCGCCTTCCTCGCCGCCTACAAGGCGAAGTACGGTGGCACCAGCCCGGATCCGTACGCGATCTATGGCTACGAGGCGATGAAGCTGGGCCTCGACACCATCGCGGCCCTCGGGCCGAAGGGCAACGACAAGGCAGCCGTGCTCGCGGCGCTGTTCGCGACCAAGAACCGGAACTCCGTGCTCGGCACCTATGGGTTCGCCGCCACCGGCGATACGACGATGAGGACGTATGGCCTGTACAAGGTCGCCAAGGACGGAACCCCGCAGTTCGAAAGGACCGTCACCCCGTAGTCAACTCGAGCGACGGGGCGGCGTCCTGCGGGACCCCGCCCCACGCTTGTCGTCTCACACCTCGTGGAAGCC
>JALYZL010000589.1 GCA_030948875.1 Actinomycetota bacterium | reverse complement strand
CGTCGGCCCCGCGGCCGGCGCGAACGGCGGGTCGGCCGGCGGGGCCGCCCAAGCGGCGCGCGACGCCCATCTCCGCGCTAACGCCAAGGGGCTCCGCGAGGGGATGTGGATCTGGTTCGGCGTGCTCGTGGCGCTGTTCGCCGGAGGACTCCTCGAGTTGCGCGGACCGTGGCGCACGCCGCCGGCGCCGGCCGAGGCACCATGAGCATCGAGCTCCTGCTCTCCCACATCGCGCGGGCGCTCCGGATCCCCGTGCTCGCGCTCGCCATCGTCGCGCTCGCGGCGGTGCTGGCGGAGCTCGGCGCGCTCGCCGTAGATCTCGCGCGCCGGCGCCGCCGGTCGCTCGACCGTCTCGAGCAGCAGCTCGCTCTCGCCGAGACGGCACTTCGGGAAGGTGACAGCGCCCCGGCGCTCGCGGCCATGCGGGCGATCGCGCTCACGCCGGACATGGCCCGTGTGCTTACCGAGATCGTGCGCCAGCTTCCCCTCCCCCAGGCCGACGAACGGATCGCCAAGCGCCTCGCCGACTACGAGTACCGCCATCTGAGACGTCTCGAGCGCACCCGCATCCTCGTGCGCTTCGGCCCCGCGCTCGGGCTCATGGGGACCCTGATCCCCCTCTCGCCGGCGCTCTCGGGTCTCGCGCACGGGAACGTGAGCGCGCTCACCAGCAACCTCCAAGTCGCGTTCAGCGTTACCGTCGCCGGACTGCTCATCGGCGCGCTCGCCTTCTCGATCTCCCTCATCCGCGATCGCCTCTACGGCCAGGACTACTCGGACGTCCAGTACGTCGCTGCCACCCTCACCGGAGTCAGCGCGCCGACTTCACAGGCGCCGCCCCACGTGACCGCGACGACCGAGACGACGACATGAGCATCAAGACCAGCCCCCGCGCCCGATCTCGCGAAGACCGCGCCGGCGATCCGCTCGACGGCCTCGTCAACCTGTTCGACCTCGGCATCGTCCTCGCCGTCGCCTTCCTTCTCGCCGCACTCTCCTCGCTGAAGCTCACGAGCGTGCTCATCAATCACTCCCGCGCCCCGCAGCCCCAGATCACCATCAGCAAGAACCAGACCACCCGCCCCCTCCACCTCAAGCCCAACCAGCGCGTCGTCGGTCATGGCACCCGTGTGGGCACCGTCTACCGCCTCAGCGACGGCCAGCTCGTCTACGTGGCGCCGAAGACGAGATAAGCCCCCGCCAGGACTTCAAGGGCCCGCAGGGCCCCCGTCAGCCGAAGTCTTAAGGGCGCGAGGCGCCCGCTTACACCTCGACCACGACCGGCAGCACCATCGGGCGGCGCTTGAGGCGGTCGTAGACGAAGGCGGCGAGGTCGTCGTGGAGCTCCTGCTGGAGCATGTCGATCTCGCGGATCCCGCCCTTGGCGGCCCGGAGCAGCGAGCCCTCGACCTCCTGGCGGATTTCCTCGACGAGCTCGTCGGCCTGCTCGATGAAGGGCACGCCGCGGAAGATCACCTCGGGGGGAACGACCGACTCGCCACTCTGCTCGGACACGGTCGCGACGACGATGAAGATGCCGTCGGCCGAGAGCATGCGCCGGTCGCGCAGCGCGACGTCGGCCGGGTCGCCGATGTCGACGCCGTCGACGAAGATCATGCCCGACTGCTCGGGCAAGCCGAAGCGGGCACCGCGCGCGTCGATCTCGAGCGGCAGCCCGTTCTCGCCCTTGAAGATATCGTCGGGGTCGATCCCCACCGCCTCGGCGAGCTGGGCGTGCAAGTGGATGCGCTTGTGGTCGCCGTGGGCCGGGAGCACGTAACGCGGGCGCACGAGGTTGAGCATGAGCTTGAGCTCCTCGCGGTAGCCGTGGCCGGAGGCATGGATCGGTGCGTCGCGCGGGGTGATCACGTCGCAGCCGATGTGGTACAGGCGGTCGATCGTCTCGTTTACGGCGCGCTCGTTGCCCGGGATCGGGGTCGCGGAGAAGACGACGGTGTCGCCGTTGTGGAGCTTGATCATCCGGTGGTCGTTGTGGGCCATCCGGCGCAGCGCCGACAGCGGCTCCCCCTGGGAGCCGGTGGAGATCACCACCACACGGTGGTCGGGCCAGTCCTCGACCTCCTGGGGCTGGATGAGGATCCCGCTCGGGAGGTCGATGTGACCGAGCGAGCGCCCGATGTTGACGTTCTTGCGCATCGAGCGCCCCACCAGGGCGACCTTGCGGTCGAGCGCGGCCGCCGCGTCGACGACCTGCTGGACGCGATGGATGTTCGACGCGAAGCTGGTGACGATGATCCGGCCCTCGGCGTGGGCGAAGACCTCCTCGAGGTGGGGTCCGACCTCCGCCTCGCTCGGCGAGAAGCCGGACCGATCGGCGTTGGTCGAGTCCCCGCACAGCAGGAGGACGCCGTCACGGCCCAGCTCGGCCAGGCGGGAGACGTCGGCGGGGGAGCCGTCGACCGGGGTCTGATCGAACTTGTAGTCGCCGGTGACGAGCACGGTGCCGAGCTCGGTCCCGATCGCCACGGCACACGAGTCGGGAATCGAGTGGGTCATGTGGACGAGCTCGATGGTGAACGGGCCGAGCGAGAGCTCCTCACCCGGCTCGAGGTCCTCGAGCGCCGCCTCCCTGAGCTTGTGCTCGTCGAGTTTCGAGCGGGCCATGGCGATGGTCAGCCGGCCCCCGTAGACGGTGGGGGCATGCTCTTCGCCGAGCTCGCGTAGGACCCACGGCAGCGCCCCGAGATGGTCCTCATGGCCGTGGGTGATGACGATCGCCTCAATATCGGCCGCCCTCTCCCGCAGGTAGGTGAAATCGGGCAGCACCAGGTCGATCCCGAGCATCTCGGCGGTGGGAAAGCGAAGGCCGGTGTCAACGACGACGATCCGGTCGCCGTACTCGACGACCGTCATGTTCTTACCGATCTCGCCCAGTCCGCCGAGCGGAAGTACGCGCAGGGCGTCGGTCACGCCTGCACGGATGCCTGGCTGAGAAGGCCGTGGCGCTCGAGCATCGCGCGCAGGATCTCGAGCTCGCGCTCGTCGGGCGGTACGTAGGGAAGCCGGGGCTCGCCCACGCCGAGCCCCAGCATGCCGAGGGAGGCCTTGACGGCTGCGGCGAGCGGGACCACCGACATATCGCGGTAGAGATCCTGCAGCGAAGCCTCAATCTCGTGCCGGCGCTCGGGCTCATCGACCATGCGGCGCATCTCCTCGCCGACGAGGTGACTGGCGACGAGGATCCCGCCCGGTTCGCCGAGGTCGAGGACATCGGCGAGCATGTCGTCATTGCCCGCATAGATCATCATGCCGTCGATCTTGGCCAGGTTGTCGGCATTGGCCTGCTTGACGCCGACGATGCCGTCGAGCTGCGCGAGCTCTGCCAACAGGTCGTTGGGCATATCGCTGCCGGTGCGCTGAGGGATGTTGTAGACGAGGATCGGCTTGTCCGTGGCCTTGGTGACTTCCTCGTAGTGCCTGAGGATCCCGCGCCGGCTCGGGCGGTTGTAGTAGGGGTTGACCGAGAGCAGCGCGTCGGCGCCGAGCTCGGTGGCGCGCTCAGTCAGGTGAACCGCGTGGCGGGTGTCGTTAGACCCCACGCCGGCGACGATCGTGCCCCGCCCCGCAATCTCGCCGACCGCGAGCTCGATCATCCCGAGGTGCTCCTCGTCGGTCAGCGTCGAGGCCTCGCCCGTCGTGCCACAGATCACCAGCCCGTCGGAGCCGTGGGCGACGAGATGATGCATGAGGGCGACGGCCGCCTCCTCGTCGACGGCAAGATCCGCGTCGAAGGGCGTGACCATCGCGGTGAGGATTGAGCCGAGGCTGGACATCCACAACGATTATCGCAAGCGGCGTCGACACGAAGCCCACCGGGGGTGCCCGACGCCGCCCCTGCTCGCGCACGCGGGCGGTAGAGTGCCCCACCGTCGCCCCTATGCTCACCCCCCGCACACGGATCGTCCTGGGCCTGCCGGCGGCCCTCGCTGCGCTGATCATGCTCGTCGCCCCGGCGAGCACGCAAGCGATCGCGCAGTCACGGGCGGCACAGAGCGCGCGGTCAACGATCCCCGCGTTCAGTAAGGCGATCTGGGGTCAGGTCTATCGCCACGGGGTCAACCAGTTCCCGCTCTACCGCCAACTCGGCGTGTCGATCTATGAAATTGAGTTGCCCTGGGCACAGGTGGCGCCCACGCGACCGGCGAGCTTGACCAACCCAGCTGACCCCGCCTACCACTGGCCGACCGAGGTCCAGCAGGCGGTGACGCAAGCGCGGCGCTTTCACATCCGCGTGTTGTTGCAGATAATCGGCGCTCCGCAATGGGCCAACGGTGATCACAGCTCGAGCTGGGCTCCGCTTCATTCCGCGGCGTTCGCGGCGTTCGCGACCGCGGCCGCGCGGCGCTATCCGAGCGTTCACCTATGGATGATCTGGGGGGAGCCGACCAAGACATCGAACTTCGATCCGCTCGTCCCCGCACCGGCGACCGCACCCAACCTCGACGCCGCCCAGCAAGCCGCACCTCATCTCTACGCCCGCATGCTCGACGCGGCCTACGGCGCGCTCAAGCAGGTGAGCACGCACAACCTGGTGATCGGTGGGTGCACCTACACGACCGGCGCGATAGACACGCTGCAGTGGATCGAGAACCTGAAGCTTCCCGACGGCCGCGCCCCGCGCATGGACATTTACGCCCACAACCCCTTCAGCTATCAGATGCCGAGCTTTGCCGTCGCTCCGTCTCCCTTCGGCGAGGTGCAGTTCTCCGATCTCCACGAACTGGCGGGATGGATCGACAAGTACCTGAAGAAGGGACTTCCGATCTTCCTATCGGAATGGACGGTCCCCACCGCACCCGACCAGCAGTTCAACTTCTACGTCAGCCAGGCCACCGCCGCTCAGTGGATCACCGAGGCCCTGCACCTCGCCCGCCAGTACACCCGCATCGACGGGCTTGGCTGGGTCAACGTGTATGACGACCCGCCGACGACCTACGGTGGGCTACTCACGCAGGCTGGCGCGCACAAGCCGGGGTTCGACGCCTTCGCGCGCGGGTAACGCGTCGCGGCCGGAGCACGGGCAACGGGCACCGTCACCCGGGCCCCGGCGTATCGGATCGCGCCTTACTTGACGGCGATCAGGGTCACGCCCTTGGAGATCCCCTTCTGGTATGTGAAGCCCGCCGTCAGGTGTGCCTTGACCTTGTGCTTCGGCGCAAGGACGAGCAGGGCCGCGCACTTCGCGCTCGCCTTGCTGGTGGTGATCTTCTTCGTCGCGCCGGCGGCGACGTTGAATGCCGCGCTCCCGCAGGTCACCTTCTTACCCTTGTGACGAGCGGTAATGGCGAGAACGCCGCCGTCACATTTGAAGGCCATCGAGCAGTTGATCCCGACGATGACCCGGCCCCTCTTCACCTTCAGCTTCGTGCTCGCCAGCGATGCCTTGCCCGGGCCCTTCGTGGTGAAGGTGAGGGGCGGCGCGCCATAGACCGGCACGTTCAGGTAATAGGTTGACCCGAAGGCCACGTCGGTGGCCACCATTTCGTAGGTATAGGCCGTGCTCGGCGTGAGGTTCGTGATCGTGTCGGTGACGGGCACCGGAGTGGTCGCGCCGGCACCGATAAGGCCGCCGGTTGAGAACCCGCCAACGAACAGGTTGCTGGCGAGGTTGTAGGCAAACTCCCACTGGACATTGTCGCCACCGGTCGTGACGGTCCCGGTGACGGTTGCCGTGTCCGCCGTCACCGAAGTGACGGGTCCAGTTACCGCCGTGATCGCTGCTTGCGCCGAGCCGGCTGCGAAGGCGGCCAGCGCCGCCACGCACGAGACGACTAGCGCCGACCGGGGGATACGTCGTTGCATACTTCCTCCAATGGTGTGGTGAGTGTCGAAATTCATCCTCGACCCGCGAGAACGGCCTTGACGGTCAGCCAGACGATCAGGGCGTCGAGCCTCAGGCTGTGATGTTTCATGTAGTAGAGGTCGCGTTGCAGCTTTGCGACCGTGCCCTCGAGGGAGCCTCCGTACCCGAGGTTGACCTGAGCCCAACCGGTGACTCCCGGCCGGATGCAGTGCCGAGAGCTGTAGTGAGGCAGCTCCCGGGCGAGTCGCGCCACGATCGGCACCTGCTCGGGCCGCGGCCCGATCAGCGCCAGCTCGCCGCGAATGACATTCCACAGCTGGGGCAGCTCGTCAAGTCGGTAGCGCCGCAGCAGCCTGCCCACGGGCGTAACGCGGTGGGCGTGCGAAGGCTCCCACGCCGCCGCCATGTCCGCCTCGGTGGGCGCCAGCATCGTGCGGAGCTTGAGCAGGGTGAATACCTCGCCGGCTTTGCCGACCCGCCGCTGGCGGTAGAGCGCCGGACCGGGACTTGTGAGCCGGACCACGACGGCGGCGAGGACGAGCACCGGGAGCGTGCAGAGCAAAAGCGCGGCGGCTACGACGACGTCGATCGCGCGCCTGAGCGAGCGGTACGGCCGCTGGCGGTGGATCGGCGCGATGTCGAACAGGAACCAGGTCGGCGAGAGCTCGGCCAGCGGGATCTTCTTGAACTCGCGCTCGTAGTAGGACATGAGCTCGCGAATCCGCAGTCCGCGGAGATTGAGCAAGGAGGCGGTCTCCACGAGCTCGGGGACGCGCATGGCCAGGCCGTCGAGGACGACGACTGTGGCCCTGCTCGACACCACGGCCTCGGCCAGCGCCACCCCGGCCACTGGCTTGGGGTTGCGGTCGAGGACGGTCGAGCCCACGAGCGTCGCATCGTGGTGGCGACCGAGCTCGCCTGCGAGGTCGCGGTGCGCCTCCCGGGAGCCGACGAAGTAGACGCGCCGCATCGCGAGCCGCAGGCGGATCTCGAAGCCGCGGGCCGCCCCGGCCGTCGCGAGCGTGAGCGTCGCCAACGTCGTCGTAGTAACGCCGACAGCCGGCGAGGAGCCGACGCCGACGATTGCCGAAGCCCCGGCCATCAGCCCCGCTGCGAGCAGCGCTGAGGGCGCCGCGGCAACGAGATATCCCCGCGGACCGCGATGCACGGCGCCGTGGCCGATGACCTCGAACAGGGCTCGCGACCCCAGCGTGGCGACGAGCGTCGGCACGAGCAGGACGAGCCACTCGATCCTGTCGGCGCGCCCCGCTGCCTCCGGCGCGAGAATGCTGAGGGCGAGAAGCAGCGTGAGCGACCAGCTCACGAGCCGAGTGACGGGCCAGCGAGGGGTATCGTCCAGCGCCCGGTCGTAGACCGCGTCGTAGACGGGGTCGTCAACCTCGGTCGAGGGCGCCTCGGGCGCGGGGGCCAGCCCCGCGTCGACCGCGAGCGCTCCAGTGACCTCGGCGTCGACGGGCGTGAGCTGTCCCGCGGCGCTCATGGCGTGGCCACCGAACGGCGCAGATTTGCCTCGGTCGGGTTCAGCGCGAGCGCACGCCGGTACTCGATCGCCGCCAGGGTCATGTCACCGCGCCGGACCGCGAGGTCCCCCAGCAGGGCTGGAGGCACGTAGTTCTCGGGCTCTCGCGCGGCGGCGAGGAGGAGCGCGTCCCGTGCCCCTGCATAGTTGTCCTGCCGCGCGTAGGCCGCCGCGAGCGAATAGAGCGTGGGCAGCGAGTAGGGATCGAGCTTCTCCGCCTCGGTCAAGGTAACGATCGCAGCCCGCGGCGAGCGCGTGACCTCGGTTGCGCCCGCCTGCTGATAGCTCGTCGCCGCGTACTGCCGGCCGATGCTGGCGGCAAGCAGAGCGAGCACGGCCAAGGCCACGACGGCGCCTGCCTGCCCGCGCCGAGAGCGTCCTCCCCCGCCGGCGCCGGGAGCGCGCGCGGGCACGACGAGCAGCGCGGCGGCGACGATCGCCGCGCCCGCCAAGCCGGGGATGTCATACGTCCAGTCGACGCTCGTGTCCACGAGCCACGCCGCGAACATGCCGGCCGCCGCCACCTTGATCAGGCGGTCCCCGGAGGCAAGCGTCCCGCGGCGCGCCCAGCACGCCGCGAGGATGGCGGCGCAGAAGAGGACCAGGGCGATGATTCCCCCGATACCGAGCTCGGCCGCCATCTGCACCTCGAGGCTGTGGGGCACGGTCAGGTACTGGGGGTTGCGACGCAGCTTGTAGTACTCGGCGTCGTAGTTGCCGGCCCCCAGGCCGCCGAACGGGTGCTGCTCGAACTCGCGCACCGCGACGCGCCATAGGTCGTAGCGATAGCCGCTCGCATCGGTGAACCGGGTGGCGACGTTCTCGTTGACGTGCAGCGCCGTGAACGCGCGGTACTGGCGGTCGATAAACGGTGCGCCCACCACCGAGCCGATGGCGACGGCGGCGATCGTCGCGACCGCCAGCGACCACCCGAGACGCTGCAGCACCAGCTGCCGGCGCTCCGGCTCGAGCCGGTCCGCGAGCCGACCGAGGGCCAGGCGCCCGAGTCCGACGCCGAGCGCGGCGACGAGGATCGCCGCCCCCGCCGCGCGGAGCGAGCCGTGGCTCGGGAGCAGCAGGCGACCTGAAACACCGCCCGTCGAGTAGACGGCCAGCGTCCACGGCAGAGTGGCCGTGACGGCCGCGGCGAGGAGGATGAGGTTGACCGCGCGGCGGGTCCGCCCTCCGGTGCACAGGATCACGAGCACGGCGCTCAGCACGGTGGCGGGGACGACCGCGCGCGACTGAGTCAGCACCAGCATGCCCGTGATCAGCGTCCCCGCGGCGAGGCCGCCGGCACGCGCGAGCCGGCGCGACGCGGACTCGGCGTAGGCGATCCACGGCCATACCCCCATGACGAGCAGGCACGCCGTACCGTTGATGTAGCCGATCGGGGCGTTCAACCGCCGGGTCAGGAACGCGCCCTGACTGGCCCCGAACAGGAACGACACGCACAGCCACAAGCTGGCGAAGAGCGCGGCGGAGCCCAGGATGACGACGACCGCGCGCCCCGTGCGCCGGTCGCGCACGGCGACGAGTACGACCGCGAAGAGGGCGGCGTACAGGGCCACGCGATTGACCTCGGTCCACGCCGAGTCCTTCGATTCGGCCCACAGCATCGAGGCGGCACTGAGCGCCAGGAGGATCGCCAGGCCCGCGAACGCCGCGACTCCGTAGCGGGTGAACGCGGGGCGGGCGACCCCGGCGAGCACGACGAGCACGACCATCGCGCCCACCGCGATCGCGCCCCACCAATTGAAGTCGAAGTACCCATCGGCCACTGGCGAGGCGGCGAGCACCGCGGCGACGGCGATCGCCGCCCAGCCGAGCGCGGGAGCGCGCCGGACCCGCGGGCGGGGAAGAACGCCCAGCGGAACGACGGTGGCCGGCCCCCCCGATGGCGCGGCGCGCGGCACCCGCATCGTCGGTGAGGCCGTGCTCATGAGAGCTGCGGCGACTCGCGATCTCACGCTCACATCAGCTCGTGTGCGCGCTCGTCCTGCGACGGTGCCGAGCGACCACGGCGCCGCCCATACCTCCCACGGCTAGCACCAGGGCTGCGACCCCGAGCATCCACGCGATGCCGGTTGCGCTCCCAGCGGGTCGCACCGACCCCGAGAGCTGGGCCATGGGCGCCGCGGCGACCTGGCTGGCCCCATGCTTCGCCCCCGGTTGGGCGTGCACGCGCGACGGGTACGCGCGGCGGTGCGAGCGCGCGTGACTGGGGG
>JALYZL010000581.1 GCA_030948875.1 Actinomycetota bacterium | reverse complement strand
TGCCAACGCCGCGGCGCGGCCCACGGCTCGGCGCAAGAGCCAAACCGGCCGGGCAAGCCCGCCCGCGGAACCGGAACGCGACAAAGGCCCCGACCTCGCTCGCGAGCTCGAGGCGGCGGCGGCCGAGCGCGCACGGCTCGCCGCGGAACGGGATGCCCTCCTGGCCGAGCGCGATGAGCTGCGCGTCGACCGCGACGCGCTCCGCATCGAGCGCGACGGCCTGCGGCGCCAGCAGGCCCGCGCCCGCAAGAAAGTCACCGAGCTCCAAGGTGAGATGACGGCACTGGAGGCGAGCGCCAACGTAGGCCTCTCCGAGGCGCGGGACATGCTCGCGGCCGAGCGGGCGGAGACGAGCCGGCTGCGCATGGCCCTCGAGTCACGCGAGGTGGATCCGGGCGATCATGACCGGCTCGCGCGCGAGCTCGAGACCCTGGTCGCCGAGCGAGACCGGTTGGCGGAGCAGGCGAGCCAAGTACGCGCGGTCCGGCCCGAGGCCGTTGGGGGGCCGGTTCGGCGCCCGCTCCCCGCGCGCTCAGCCCGCCGCGCTCCCGTGTGGGTCGCTCGCCTCTTCGCCCTCACCGCGATGATCGCGGTGCTGCTCACGTTGGCGCTCGTCTCGCACGTGGCTTAGCCGCCGGCCAGGAGCGGCCGCAGCGAGGGCGTGCACGCGCACGCGGCGCCTCTGAGCCGCGGCAGGCCGAGCAGGTCCTCGATGGTCTGCAGGACCGAGTAGTGGTCAACGGGCGTCGTCAGCCGCGCGCCGCGCTTGGCGCCACCCCCGGCAACGATCGTCGCAACGTGCCCGCCCGAGGCCAGCCGGCAGCAGCCATTGTCGCTCGCGCCCTCGTCCCAGGTGAGGAAAAGCAGGCCATGGCGCCCGAGCGAGCGCAGGAGCGGCGGCACCAGCGAGGCGAGGAATCGGTCGCCGGTGCTCGGGGAGCAGTCGTGCATGTCGTGGCACAGGTTCGGAGTGATCCAGATGAAGGTGGGCAGCGTTCCCGCGCGCTCGTCGGCAGCGAGCCCGATCAACGGCACGATGCGAGCGCAGCGGCTCGGCTGAGCCGCGACGTCCGTGTAATAGATGAACGGGTCGTGCTTCTTGGCGTACTCCCCCGCGCCGGCGCCCGTGAAGCACGGGTGCGGGAGGCCCTCCATGTAGGCCTTCCAGGAGACACGCGCGCGCGTGAGCTGGTCGACGAGGTTCGTCTGGGCCACGGTGCAATCGGTGCAGTCGCTGCTGATCCCGAAGGTCGAGCCGCCGGTGAGAGCGAGGTAGTTCGGCAGCGACGGGTGGGAGATCGCGTACATCGAGGTGGCCAGGGCATACCGGCGTGCCAGGGCGTTGATGTACGGAGTGGAGGGCGAGCCGATGATGCTGCCGTACTCCTCGTTCTCCATCAGGATCACCGCGACATGCGCCCGAGGCCCGTTCGGCATATGCGCGACCGGCGACGGCGTCGTCTGCACGGGACCCTGCGAGGTGGCGCTGCCACAGGCAATGAGGAGCGCCGGGAGGAGCACCAAGGCGACCGTGAACACGCGGATTCGCTTCATAGCAGCCAGCGCACATTAGCGGTCGGCCGAAGACCAGCAGCCGGTTTGGCGCATAAGTCCGCAGCGCCCTGCGTTCCTGTCAGAGTAAGGCCGTGATCTTGAAGGAACATCCCGCCTACGCGGCCCTCGTCCGCCACCACGAGGAGATAGCCGACCGTCATCTCCGCGATCTCTTCGCCGATGACCCTGGTAGAGGGGAGCGAATGTGCGCCGAGGCCTGCGGGCTCCTGCTCGACTACTCGAAGAACCGGATCACCGACGAGACCCTCGACCTCCTGGTCCGACTGGCCGAGGAGTCGGGGCTCGTCGAGCGGCGGGCGGCGATGTTTGCGGGGGAGCACATCAACGTCTCCGAGGATCGCGCCGTGCTCCACGTGGCTCTGCGCATGCCTCGCGACGAGGAGCTCGTGGTCGACGGGATCGACGTCGTAGCCGAGGTCCACCGCGTGCTCGACCAGATGACCGACTTTGCGAACCGCGTCCGCTCCGGGGAGTGGAAGGGCCATACCGGTAAGCGCATCCGCAACGTCGTCAACGTCGGCATCGGCGGGTCTGACCTCGGCCCGGTGATGGCCTACGAGGCGCTGCGGCACTACTCCGAGCGCGACATGACCTTCCGCTTCGTCTCCAATGTCGACTCGACCGACCTCGTCGAGGCCACCCGTGATCTGGCGGCGGACGAGACCTTGTTCATCATCTCCTCGAAGACGTTCTCTACCCTGGAGACGATCACCAACGCCAAGTCGGCCCGTCAATGGATCATCGATGCCCTCGGCGACGAGGCCGCGGTGGCCAAGCACTTCGTCGCCGTCTCCACCAACGCCGAGCGCGTCCGCGACTTCGGCATCGACACGGCGAACATGTTCGGCTTCTGGGACTGGGTCGGCGGCCGCTACTCGATGGACTCGGCGATCGGCCTCTCGACCATGGTGGCGATCGGTCCCGAGCGCTTCCGCGAGATGCTCGCCGGCTTCCGGGCCATGGACGAGCACTTCCTCCGCGCGCCGCTGCGCGAGAACCTCCCCGTGCTCATGGGCCTGCTCGCCGTGTGGTACGGCGACTTCTTCGGAGCTCAGACGGCCGGAGTGATGCCCTACGACCAGTACCTCAAGCGCTTCCCGGCCTACCTGCAGCAGCTCACGATGGAGTCGAGCGGGAAGCACGTCACGCTCGCCGGCCAGCCCGTCGGCTACCACACGGGCGCCGTCTACTGGGGCGAGCCGGGCACGAACGGGCAGCACAGCTTCTACCAGCTCATCCATCAGGGGACGAAGCTCATCCCCGTCGACCTGTTCGGGTTCGCCCGCTCGCTCAACCCGCTCGGCGACCACCACGACATCCTCACCTCCAACGTGTTCGCCCAGGCCCAGGCCCTCGCCTTCGGCAAGACGGCCGAGGAGGTGCGGGCCGAAGGCACGCCCGAGGCGGTCGTGCCGCACCGGGTGATGGAGGGCAACCGGCCCTCCAACGTTGTGCTCGCGGATATTCTCACGCCGCGCCTGCTCGGGTCGATGGTCGCCCTCTACGAGCACAGCGTCTTCACCCAGGGCGTGATCTGGGACATCGATTCCTTCGACCAGTGGGGCGTCGAGCTCGGCAAGGTGCTCGCGGCGGCGATCATCCCCCAACTCGAGCTCGAGAGCGCTGAGGAGCCGGCATTGACGCACGATTCTTCGACCAACAACCTGATCCGCCGATACCGCGAACTGAAGGGCAAGGGAGGCTGAGATGGCAACCGACAATCCCATGCAGCTCGGAATGATCGGGCTGGGACGGATGGGAGCGAACCTCGTCCGCCGCCTGATGGCTGACGGCCACCGCTGCGTGGTCTACGACGTGAGCGCCGCGGCCGTCGACGAGCTGGCCAAGGCCGGCGCCGTGGGGGCCGACAGCCTCGAGGACTTCGTGGCCAAACTCGAGACGCCGCGGGGCGTGTGGATCATGGTCCCGGCCGGGGTCGTGCAGTCGACCCTCGACTCGCTGGTGCCCCTGCTCGAGCTCGACGACACCGTGATCGACGGCGGCAACTCCTACTACCGCGACGACATCGAGCGGGCCAAGGCCCTGCTCGTCAAGGGCATCCATTACGTCGACGTCGGGACGAGCGGCGGCGTGTTCGGGCTCGAACGCGGCTTCTGTCTGATGATCGGTGGGGAGAAGCCGGCTGTCGAGCGGCTCGATCCCCTGTTCAAGACGATCGCCCCGGGACGAAGCGCGGCCGAGCCGACCCCGGCTCGCACCCGGACCGACGGCACCGCCCCCGACGGCTACCTGCACTGCGGGCCGAGCGGGGCCGGGCACTACGTGAAGATGGTCCACAACGGGATCGAGTACGGGATGATGGCAGCGCTCGCCGAGGGCCTGAGCATCATCAAGCACGCCGACGCCGGCAAGCAAACCGCCGAGGTGAATGCCGAGACGACGCCGCTCCGCGACCCCGAGGCCTACCAGTACGAGATCGATGTGGCCGAGGTGGCGGAGGTATGGCGGCGGGGCTCGGTAGTGGGCTCGTGGCTCCTCGACCTCACCGCGGACGCCCTCGCCCGCTCACCCGATCTCGGTGAGTTCTCGGGACGGGTGTCCGATTCGGGCGAGGGGCGATGGACGGCGATCGCTGCGATCGACCTCGGCGTTCCGGCCGCTGTGATCATCGCCTCCCTGCTCGAGCGCTTCGAGTCACGGGGCAACGGCGAGTTCACCAATAAGGTTCTCTCGGCCATGCGCGCGGAGTTCGGCGGCCACGCCGAGCAGAACGCGTGAGTGGCGAGGACTTCGTCGTCGCTTGGGGGGGAGACCAGTGAGCATCCGCCTTGTTCTCGCCGACGTCGACGGGACCCTCGTCACCCAGAAGAAGGTTCTGACCGAGCGGACGATCGCCGCCGTCCGGCGGCTCAAGGAGGCCGGGATCCTCTTCGCGATCACCAGCGGCCGGCCGCCTCGCGGCATGGCGATGCTCATCGAGCCGCTCGACCTGACCACGCCGATCGCCGCTTTCAACGGCGGCGTGCTCGCGGACCGGGACCTGAACGTGATCGAGCAGCGCGTGATCCCCGAGGACCTGGTCGCGCCGATCGTCGAGGAGCTGGCGAGCCACGGTCTCAGCGTCTGGCTCTACAGCGGCGCCGACTGGTACGTCCAGGACCGCAAAGGCCCCCACGTCGACCGCGAGGCGGCGACGGTCCAGTTCGAGCCCACCGTGGTCGACAGCTACGACGCGCTCCACGCCGACGTCGCAAAGCTCGTTGGCGTGAGCGACGACCACGACGCCGTGGAGGCGGGCGCGGCCGGCGTCCACGACCGCTTCGGTGACCGCGTGTCGGCCTCCCGCTCCCAGCCCTACTACGTCGACGTCACCCACCCCGACGCCAACAAGGGCTTCGTCGCGCGGTCGCTGGCGGCCCGCTACAAGCTCTCGACCGAGGAGATCGCCACCATCGGCGACATGCCCAACGACGTGCTCATGTTCGCCCACTCGGGCCTCAGCATCGCCATGCGCAACGCCGGCACCGAGGTCCAGCGAGCCGCCCGGCGCGTGACCACCTCCAACGAGGAGGAGGGGTTCGCGGGCGCGGTGGAGCGCTTCATCCTCCCGCTGCCCGCTTAGGTCAGGGTGCAGGTGCCCGCGCTGAAGCCGGGCGGGTTGGCGAAGCCGACGTTGGCATAGCCGTGACCGGTGTTGCGCGTCACCTGCCCGACCACCTTGGCGCCGATCGTCCACTCGAAGGTGATGGTCCCCCGCACGAGGTAGTTGTTGCCCGAAGCCGGGGGAGAGAAGGGGAAGTTCACGCCCGCTTGGTGGACCCCGTGCGTCCCCTTGCCGAGGGAGATGTTCCGGCTCGCGCTGGTGGGCTGGAACGCGCTGCCGTTCCAGTAGGACACCGAGATCTTCATCAACAGCGTGGCGGCGATGCCGAGGCTCGGCATCTGGCCGCGGATCCCGACCGTATCGCCGGTGGGCGCGGGCGCGGATGTACACACGTTCACCGTCGCCCACAGGTCGGGAGAGTGCTCGGCGGTTTTCACCGCGGCCTGGACCTTCTGCTGCGGGGTCGGGCCCTTCCTCTTGGGCGTGGACGGCTTCTTCCCCGCGGCCGCGACGCCGGGGGCTGAGATCGCGGCGAGGGCGGCGGCGAGCACGATCGACACGAGGCGCGGGCGCACGAGGAGGAAGATATCGAGCGGATGCGAGGGCTGCCGCACTACAGCGCCGTGATGGATTCCCGCGAACGTCGTAGTGAATCGGTGAGCGAGACCTTGACAGCGCCCGAGACCGACGATGCCCAGGACTCCTGGGACCGCTTCGAGACGCTCTACCGCTCGAGCCGCGACGACGTCTACGCGTACGTCGCGACCCTGCTC
>JALYZL010000573.1 GCA_030948875.1 Actinomycetota bacterium | reverse complement strand
CGACGCCCACCACCTGACCGCGCCCGACCCGAGCGGCGCTCGGGCCGCTCTGGCCATCACCCGCGCGCTCGCCGATGCCGGCGTCGGCGTCGAGGACGTCGACTACGTCAACGCCCACGGCACCTCGACGCCCCTCAACGACCGCTCCGAGACCGGGGCGCTCAAGCTCGCCCTCGGCGAGTACGCCATGCACGTGCCCGTGTCCTCGACCAAGTCCGCGATCGGCCATTCCCTCGGTGCCGCCGGCGCCGTCGAAGCGATCGCCACCATCCTCGCCCTCGGGGATCGCCTGGCCCCGCCGACGCTCGGCTACGAGGAACAGGAGGAGGGGCTCGACCTCGACTACGTTCCCGACGGCCCCCGGCCGCTGCGGATTCGTCAGAACGGCAGCGGCCCGAAGCCGTCGGTCGCGATCTCGAACTCTTTCGGGTTCGGCGGCCACAACGCCGTGCTGTGCCTGGGCGGCGCTCCGACGCTGCCGAGCTGAGCCGGACCGCGCTCTCGCCGAACGCGACGGGAAGGCCTCGCGCTCGCGAGTTGGGATTGGCGGCGCGGGTATGGTTCGCTGGCGATGCTCGTAGGCGCGTCTCTTGAGCCATGTCCATCCTCCTTCGCTGCGCGAGCCGCTAGGCATCGCAGTTGATTGATGAATGGAGGTTCGCGCGGTCACGCTGCGATCACATGGGGGTCGGCACCCCATAGCGACCCGATGCCCGAGCGTAGGATTACGCTCGTCCTTGTCCGACCGACACCGGAGTGATCACATGCATCCAGTAATCAGCAGCCAGCGCCTCCTCCTGACCACGGTCACCGCGGCCGGAATCGCGCTCGCCGGCTGCGGCGGGTCAAGCAGCAGCGGTGGGCTCTCGCGCGCGCAGCTCGCGTCGAAAGCGAACGCAGCCTGCACCTCGTACAACACAGCAGCCAACTCGATTCCCCAGCCGAGCGACTTCACGACCAACCCGGTCGCCGCTGCAGCGTACTTGGACAAGCTCAAAGCGCTGGCGGGCAGCACCTTCGTCACGATCACGGGACTTCATCCCGCCAGCAGCGTTAAACCTGACTTTGTCCACTACATCGCGGCCGAGAGGCGGAGCATCGGGTACCTGACGGCGGCCGACGCCAGGGCTCATGCGAAGAATCCAGCCGGCCTCAAGGATCTCGCAGCCGCCGCCAAGTACAAGCGCACGACGATCGTTCCGCTCGCCACTCGCCTCGGATTTACCGCCTGCATCAAGTAGCCAGATGCATCCCAACCTTGAGGGTCATATTCCGGGTGACGCCGGTACTGGTAGCCGGCCCGGCCAGCGTGACTTTTGCTCATGACCGAGGCCCCTACCCGGCGTGCTTGTCGACCTGGATGTCCAGATGCGCTACGCCATTGGTTATGCTCGTTTCCGTGACGGTGACTCCCACCGTGGTGCCGTCCTTTGCCGTGAGCGTGCAGCGGAAGGTCTTGCCCGCCTTGGCCTCGACGCCCTGGGGGCATGCAACCGACTTCGGGCGTTGCCCGACGGTCTTGTAGAGGGCGTTGGAGACCTCTTGCCCGGGGTTCGTCAGCACCTCGGTGCCGCACCCCGCGAGCGCGATGGCGGCGGGGAAAGCCCCCGCCACGACAATCACTTTGCGGACATTCTTTCTCAGCATCGCCTTGCTCCTCCCGATCGAGCGGTTGGCTGCGGCCCTGCCGGGTCCGTCAGCATGATTCCGAGCAAGGCTGACGGGCTGACGCCGCGCTCGCACCGGGGTAAGCACCCCAGACTTTTCTAACGGTCTCGTAACACGACCAGCGTGCTGGCGGCGAGATCGCCGATTCGCTGGCGTCCCGGGTTGCACACGGCGCAGACGAAAGCAAGTCCCCCGGGCAAGAAATAGGATGAACAACGCCGCGGGGACGCCGGTCAGGTAGCGCTCTCGGTTGTTGATCGTGAACTCGACGAAGGCGTGTGCGCCAGACGGGGGGCTAACTTGCCCGAACGGCCCGATCGTCCCGGCCGGCCCCGTCTTGGAGACCGCGAAGAACACAGCGACGCCGACCGCCCATACGAGCACCGTGTCGATCACGAACGCCGCTATGCGTCGCCCGAGCACATGCGTCCGTGGCCCCATGCCCGCGAATGTACCCCGTTCGCGCGAGTCGAACCGGCTCGCGCCCGAGCTACGCTTCCTCGCATGCGCCTGCGGGGCTCCAGACGGCTGCTTGCGCTGCCCCTCATCGCCGGGCTCATGCTTTCGTCATGTGGCTCGACGGCGCCCAAGGCGCCTGGCGTGAGCACGCTCACAAGCTCATCGCCCGCCCTTGCCACCACCCGGCGCCCGCACCCCGCGCGGCCGCCGGGAGTTTCCGTCGGCATCCCCCGGCGCGTGCCCGCGAACGGTACCGCCCTCGTGGTCACCGTGACCAAAGTGATCGATCCCCTGCGCGGCTCGGGAGCCAGGCTCCCGGCCGGCATGGTCCCCGTCGGCGTGCTCGTCGCCGTACGCAACGCGGGCCCCGGCAGCTACGACAGCTCCTATACCAGCGACTTCTCGCTGCTCTATCCCGGCGGCCATGCGACGCCCGTGCTCGCTCGATCCGGCGTGTGCATGACACTCGTCCAGGACTTCATGAACGCGCTCGGCGCGGGCGAGACCCGGACCGGGTGCATCGCCTACCTGGTCCCGCGGGGGAAGGCACCCACCGTCGTCCGCCTCGCGCCCGACGGCGGCACGGCAGGCCACAGCGTGGCGTGGGCGGTGCGGTGACGCAGGCGGGCGCTCTTACGACGCGGCGCGCTCGAAGGCGGCGGCGAGGAGCGCCTCGAAGCTGCAGAGCTTGACGCGGGGGCGCTCGTGGGCCTCGCCGGCGGCGCGCTCGGCGCGGTCGATCGCCTGCCAGCCGGCATCGGTCACATGGTCGGGGCGGCGCTCGGCGACGAGGGCGTCGACCGCCTCGGACGTCGGCTCGGCGGGCTCGAGCAGGGCACCACGGTCGAGGTCGGCGAGCAGGCTGTCGACCGTCTCGTGCGCGTCCTTCTTGTTGGTGCCGATCACGCCGCTCGGGCCGCGCTTGATCCACCCGACGGTGTACTCCCCGCGAACCGGGGCACGTGTCTCGAGGTCGATGACGCGGCCTTCCTCGTGGGGAATGGTGCCGCGCCGCGCGTCGAAGGGAACGCCGGGAAGCGCGACGCCGCGGTAGCCGATCGAGCGCAGGACGATCCCCGCCTTGAGCGTCTCGCTGCGCTCGGTGGCGACGGCGCGCAGGACGCCGTCCCTGTCCCAGCCGATCTCGTTGTGTACGAGCTCGACGCCCTCCACTCGTTCCTCGCCGAGGATCGCCACGGGCGAGACGAGGAAGCGCAGGACGATGCGCCGGCGTTTCCCGGTGGACTCGCGCTCGGAGTAGCCGGTGAGAATCTCTACGTTCCTACGCGCGGTGAGCTCACCCTCGCTCTCGATCGATCGCGCGCTGTGCTCGTCGAGGGCGACGTCACCGGGGTCGACGACCACGTCGGCGTCGAGCATCTCGCCGAGCTCGAGCAGCTCGGGGTTCGTGAACGCTGCCTGCGCGGGGCCGCGGCGCCCGAGGACCACGATCTCCTCGATCGCGTGGCTCCTCAGCACCTCGAGCGCGTGATCGGCGACGTCGGTGCGCTCGAGCTCGGCGGAGGTGATGGCGAGCATGCGCGCGACGTCCATCGCCACGTTGCCATTGCCGACGACGACCGCTCGCTTACCGCTGAGGTCGAACTCGCGGTCGCGGTAGTCGGGGTGGCCGTTGTACCAAGCGACGAACTCGGTCGCCGCCACGCTTCCCGGGAGCTCCTCGCCCGGTATCCCCATCCGCTTGTCGGTCTCGGCGCCGACCGCGTAGATGACCGCGTGGTAGCGCGACACGAGATCCTCGTGGGAGATATCGCGGCCCAGCTCCACGTTCCCGAAGAATCGAAACCCGGGGCGGACAGCCGTCTTCTCGAACACGCGCGAGACGGCCTTGATGTTGGGATGATCGGGCGCCACCCCGCCGCGCACGAGCCCCCAGGGCGTCGGCAGCCGGTCGAACATGTCGACCTCGACGACGAGGTCGGGGCGTCCCTTGGCGGTCAGGAGATGGCCAGCCGCGTAGAACCCAGACGGGCCCGAGCCGACGATGGCTACGCGCAGAGGACTGGTTTCGGTCCCGGGGGGAGTCATGGTGGAC
Source organism: Actinomycetota bacterium (assembly GCA_030948875.1). Taxonomy (GTDB): domain Bacteria; phylum Actinomycetota; class Thermoleophilia; order Solirubrobacterales; family Solirubrobacteraceae; genus Palsa-465. Next base: position 857 of record JALYZL010000573.1, on the reverse strand, counting down.
TGTGAGCGTAGCGGGGATGCTTCGCGTCCCTAAGAGTCCGGCTGGCGCCGAGCTCCTGGGGGCGGGGCCGGCGCTGCGGCGGCCGCGGCAGCGCGGCTGCGTACAGACGCCAGAATCGGATATGGTGAGGCCGGGTTGTCGGTGGGTGCGCTTCAGATGCAGGCACGTGTGCGCGAGGCACCGGCGGTCTTACGGGTGGGGCGGCACGTTGCTCGCCACCCTCTGGCGCTCGCCCTGCTGGCGTACCTCGCCGTTGACATCGCCTACTTCGGCGCGTGGGTCATCCCCAACATCGGGCACACGTGTGCCTGCCGGGCGGGAGCCGATCCGACGTCCTACATGTGGTTTCTTGCGTGGTGGCCGCACGCGTTGCTGCACGGGATCAACCCCTTCGTGACCGACGTCCTGTTCGCGCCCGGCACGACGAACCTAGGGGCAGTCGACGTCGTCCCCGGTGCCGCGATCCTGGCAAGCCCGATCACGCTGCTCTTCGGGCCGCTGGTGGCCTACAACGTGCTGGCGCTGGCCGCCCCGGTGCTCGCCGCGTTCTTCGCCTTCCTGCTCTGCCGCTACATCACCGGCAACACGCTCGCCAGTCTCGTCGGAGGCTACATCTACGGCTTCTCACCGTACATGCTCGGGCACATGCAGGGACATCTGGACCTGGTGATGATCTTCCCCGTCCCGGCTGCCGTCCTCCTCACGCTCAAGCTGATCGATGGTCGGATCAGCCGTCGTGCGTACGTGCCGCTGATGGCGCTGGCCTTCGGCTTCCTCTTCCTCTCCCAACCCGAGCTGACATTGACCTTCGTCCTCCTCGGCGCGTGCGCGTTCGTGGTCGCGCTGATTCTCGTTCC
>JALYZL010000517.1 GCA_030948875.1 Actinomycetota bacterium | reverse complement strand
CTTGCCGCGCGAAGGAGGTCTCCTGCGCGTCGACGCTCGAGTTGCGGCGCGGACGTAGAGCAGGTCCCGGCGAAGCGGGCTCACCCAGTCCGAGTCGGAGGCTTGAGCGCCGCGATCAGGTCGTGGGCGGCGGGGTTTCGAGCATCTGTTTGAGCGTGGCGCAATAGCCGGCGAACTGTCGCTTGAGCGTCAGGCGCAGGAGGGGCTCCGCCAGGCGAATCGGGCCGCTTGCCCGGCCGTGCGCATCGAATTGGACTCGGGTGCCGACCTCGGTGGGCTCGATCGTCATCCGGGCGTGGATGGGTAGCGCTCCCTCGAGCATCCGCAGCGCGAACACGCGGCCCGGCTCATATTCGGAGACCTCCACGAGCGAGGTCAGCTGCTTGCCGCCGGGCGCGCGATGCACTTCGCGCACCCGTGTCCCAAGGCCGAGCGGTCGATCGTCCTCGGCGACGGCTGAGATGGTGTTTGTCTGCCACGTCGCGAGCTTGCCCGGGTCAGTCGCGTAGGCGAACACTTCCGTCGGGGGTCGGGCGATCTCGGTCTGGACGGTGAACTGGATCATCTGGCTGGCCTTTCTCGGAGGATCTCCCACCATGTTTCAAACGCGGCCATGCGCCACCGCACGCCGGTGTCGAGGCCGGCGAACACGCGGGCGAGGAACGGGCCGGCCATCAGCTCCAGCGCCGCCTCGGGATCGATGTCCCGGCGGATCTCGCCGCGCGTCTGGCCCCGCTCGATGATCGATCGCACGATCGCACGCCGAGGGAGCAGGATGGTTTGGCGGAACGCCCCGATCAGCTCGGGGTGGCGGTCCTGCTCGGCGATCAGCCCGCCGATCAGCCCCACATATGACGGACCGTCAGCGGGGAGGCCCTGCTCGACCGCACGCCACAGCTCGGCGCGGGAGTCACCGAGATCGGGCGGGTCAAGCGACGGCAGTTGACGGGAGATCACGTGGGCGACCATGGCCGCCTTGTCGCTGAAGCGGCGATAGATCGCGGGTTTGCCAACGCCGGCCGCCTTCGCGACCGCCTCGATCGTCATGCGCGCGAAGCCGCGCTCGACGAGCAGTGTCAGCGCAGCGGCTGAGACTGCGTCATCGATACTCCGGTCCAGCGTCCGGACCATCCCACGCAAACCGTAACGCCAGCGTCACGTTATGTCAATGCAGCTCGCACCCGCCGGGCTACCTCGTTGGCTTCCCGTCGCACGGGAAGCAGACCGGCGGGCCCCGCGTGGCTTCGCGAGATCGGCCTCTTCCCGCCTAGCCAGAGTGCTAGGTGGCGATCGATCAAACGGGGAATCTTCCGTTCGAGCATAAGAGCGGGAAGGCACCGACGCCGGTCGGCGGTCAGTTGTGTCCATGAGGACGGGCATGACGTCACCGTTAATCCCCTCCCGGCGATACCAGCCCGGTCTCGTATGCGAACATGACGGCTTGGACGCGGTCGCGCAGGTTGAGCTTCCCGAGCAGGCGGGTGACGTGGGTCTTCACGGTGGCGTCGCTCACGATGAGCTCGGCGGCGATCTCAGCGTTTGAGAGCCCACGGGCGATCAGAGTGAGGACTTCGAGTTCGCGAGGGGTGAGTTCGGAGATGTTGGAGTCCAGAGTGAGCGGCGGTGCCGAGCGCGCGAATTGGGCGATCAGCCGCTTCGTGATAGCCGGCGCGATCAGGGCGTCTCCGGCGGCGACGATCCGGACGGCGGCGATTAGCTGCTCGGGCGGGACGTCCTTGAGGAGAAAGCCGCTCGCGCCCGCGCGGAGGGCCCCGTAGACGTACTCGCTGAGGTCGAAGGTGGTGAGCATGAGAATCGCGACATGGTGATGTGTTGTGGCGGCCTCGGCGAGGATTCGGCTGCGGTGCGGCTTGATTTCCGCACGCGAGAGGATCACGTGCGCTTGGGACTCCGAGATCCCCACCTGCTCGCCCAGCTCGCGATGCGTCCAGCGCTCCCGGCGCTGCCGGACTCGCTCGCCGGCGGACGCGTGCACGCCTTCGCGATCAACAACGCCCGCTTCTCAGGCCCGTGCGTCACCGGACGCCCCGAACGCGGCGCGTCCTTGAGGCCCTCGATCCCATGACGCTCATACCGAGCGCGCCGGCGGTCCGCCAACTTCTGAGAGCACCCCACCCGCTCCGCGATCTCCCCGCGCCGAGAGGCCCTCCGCCGCGGCCAGCACGACCTCGGCGCGCTCCACCATCCGCCGCTCCCCGCGACGCGAGCGAACGATCCGCTCGAGCTCCGCTCGATCCTCCGGGCTGACCACAATCCGCTTGGTGACCATCGCTCGACCTCGATCATCGCTCACCAGAACGACAACGAGTTCGAGATTGACACGACGATTCATGCCATTGGTACGAGACTAGACTTGCAGGAGTCACCACTAGCAGCAGCCCGGAGAGCAGTGGGGCTATGAGCGCTCTCATGTTTCCTCAGAGCAGGCCGCAATCGTCCGAACCGAGTGACCCGAGGAAAACCGTGCTGCAGTTGCCGCGTCAGTCACTTCGGCTGGGCAGGCCAGATGATGACGGCAGCCGCGTACACAGCCGCGGCAACCGCGTCGCCGTGCCGCCCGCGACGCGGCTTCGTCGGCAAGGCGGTTGGCGGACCCTTACGAATTCTATTGACCACCGGTCCACGAGCCTGACGCACTATCGACGACCGGTCAAGGAGGTAGGTAATGCCGACTCGTGAAATAGCCGCCAACCAAGCCAAAGCCGCGGAGCCAGTATGCGGCGGCGCTTGCGGCTTCGGGCGAACTGCCGCGATGAAACGTCCGGCCGTTGTCGATGGCGACGGTCTGAACCGAACCAGGGTCAGATCACTTTTCTCCATGAGACCGGCTCCCGCTCGGCCCTTATTACACGCGCGCATAGCGGTACGCGCGCCATTGATGTTGGTGTTGAGGTATCCGCCGACACTTCCAGCGTTGACGAGGGCTTCCTTCTCGTGTGCCGGCACATCGAAGTACTGTTAGATGACCCATTCCGGATATCGACTTCGAGTGTGGGCGGTGGCATCGTCGTATCCGATACTTGCGACGGCGCTCGAGGCTACTAGGTCCCGACTCGTCGTAGGCCTTGGGATCCTCACTGTCCGGGCGCCTATTCTCTGGAGTTGATCGACGAGCGTCCGCATTGGCAGGCGGAGCCACTTCAAGCGTCCACCGTGGGGCCAACGCAGACGTCGACGACGATCGTCGCGAACCGAGCAGCCCATCTCCTTGGGCCGTCTCCCTGGGTTACGAGTCCGCGAGGTGCTTCGCTGCTTTCCCTGCTTGATGTCGCACGTGTTCGGTTTCCGTCTCGTCGGCGGCCATGCGCGCGAGTAGGGGTCTGGCGGGCCGCGCCAGCTGTCCTTGGTGCTCGAGGCCGATGGCCGCCGCGGCCCGTACGTGCTCGTTTGGATCGGCGAGTGCCTCGACCAGCGCGTCGACTAGCTCAGGGCTCCGGACCCCGAGGTCTCTGAGTGCTGACGAGTATTCAATTCGTCCCGCCCAGTAGTCGTCGGTCTTCATCAGGTGGATCAACGTTGGGACGGCCGCCTCTGCCGCCGAGCTCCCGATTTCCACCAGGGCACGAGCTGAAGCCATACGAACTGGTGAGGCTTGATTCTGGAGGAGCGCGATGAGTGCGGGCACTGCATCGACCGCGTCAGGGCCGATCCGCCCGAGCGCGATCACTCCCCAGAACCGGACGGCCGGGTTGCCGTGTAGCAGTCCTTCGATCAGCGCCGGGACTGCCTCCCTGTCCTCTGGTCCACAGCCACCGAGAACCATTGCCGCTGCATCGCCCACAGCCTCGTCACGATCGGTCAGGTCAGCCAGGATCTGTTCTGGCGCTTCTCTCAGCGCCAAAGGATGCTTCCTCCCACGAGACGCACGCTCGGCGAGCGGATCAGCAACGGACGACGGCGACGATTGTCGTCGACTTCGGGGCCGCCGGGCAGCTTCGTCAGCGACATCGCGCGAGAAATCGCCGGACTGGGCGTCTTCGTGCTGGTGGCCCGTGACCAGGCAGCCGCGTCCCGGGTCCAGAATCCGGTCCAGGCCCGCATCTTCCACAAGAGCCAGCAGCGCCTCGCGACCGTGCTGGAGCTTCAGGTTCATCTCCGCCTCGGTGACGGGAAGCACCCATAGAAAATGACACGCGACGCCGTCCACAGCCACCGGATCGAATCCAGTTCTCTCATGCTCCGGCGCTAGCAAGAGCGCACCACTGATTTGAGTGCCCGAAGCACAGGTCTCGCCCGGCTCGCTCAAGGCTACGGTGTGGTTGGGTCCGAGCCAGCTTGAATGCACATGGGGGAAGCGACCCAGCTCCTTCAGCAGCCGCGCCGGCCACCACCCCTCGCCCGAAAGATCCCAACCGGCAGGCAGATACAACAGCAGCTCGGCGTAGCGCCGACCGACCACGTTCTCGGGAACGGTCATCGGTCTGTCAGACAGGCCTGCGGTCCGTAACGTCGACCACCGGCGCTCCGACGACGACGGATATCGATACAGCGTCAGCGGAGGGTCGCCCGGCACGATCTCCCCCAGCACCGCCGGGCAGGGCCCAAGGAACCGCTCACAGTGAGCGTCGAGCACTCGATGCCAGTGTCGGGCATCAGCGATCGTCCCACGAGCGGACACCCCGCGGCTCATCTCATCCCCCAACCGAGCATTCCAAACAGAGAGGGCTGCGCTTTCTGATCGGAGCAGACCAGGGATCTGCTTGATCCTTGATGCGAGCCTTCAAGATAGCACCGCCCGCAGTGCGTCGACCTTCGCCTCCTGTGATGGTCCCGCGCTGTCAACCGCTCCCTTAGCGCGGGAGCAAGCTGGCAAGAAACAGGTAAGACCCTCGTGCGATTGAGCCGCGAAATGTGGACCGTCTGCTGTTTCCGGGGGTCATCCGGGTAGCGGTGGGCAGATCACACGGTATTCACGCGCGTGCGGGAAGTTCATCGCGCTTTCGCCAGTCGGCCGCAGCGGCATCAACTCGCGTGCCACCAGCACCTGCCCCTGACCGAACGCCCCGCGAGCCCGAGCCTGAGCGCCAAGCGCCTCGGCGTCGCGAGCGAGACACGCCTCCAAGCCAAGCTCCTTAGCTGATTTCACCGACCCCGTGAGGAACACAGGGAAGCCGAGCCCCGCGGCGGCGTCAACGTCCTCGGCGCCACGAACTTCACGGTTCGTGCGGTCAGGCCTCGCAGCTGCTCATGCCAATTCTCGATGCGAGCCGCCTGCCCTGAGCTGACGGCGTCCTTACCAGGCTCGCGTCGCGCGAGCGCGGAGACTTCTTCGAGCCTGCGGTAGTCCGCGCGGTGCTGCGGTATGGGTCCGCTGTAGACGGCGAGGTTGCCTGGGAGGGTGTCGGACAGGAACGCTTCGGGATCATCGAACGAGAACGGCATCCGCGCGACCGCGAATCCCGACTGGGGGGCCGCGTCCGCGGCCACGCGCAACCTCCGCGCTCGCGGCGAGCGGTCATCGGGCCGAGGCTCATGGGCGAGAACGAGCAGCACGCCGTGCAGGTTAGGACCAGCGACCCGCAGCTCACCACATCAGTACCCCTTTGCGATCGAACCGGAAGCGCGCGCAACGACATGCCTCAGGACGCGCAGTGGTGACCAATCTCCCAGACTGCGATGGCTACGGCGATTAGGAGCGCGCTGAGAACCATGCTTATGGCAACCAAGCCGATGGTCTCTCCAGACGAGAGCCTCGCGCACCGCGCCCCCCAGAGCACTGGGGCTGCGGCAAACACAACAAGAAGCGCCGAGCCGCCCAAACCCGGTCCGCTCAAGGCAGATCCTCTCGCACAGGCCGCCTGCGATGTTGTCAGCTCCGCCCATGTCCAAGCGCCAACCCCGGCCAACCCCGGCCAGCACCGGCACGAGCAACGCGCTCGCCCACGCGATCCAAGCGGCAGCCGGTCCTAGCCGAGGCAGTCATTCCCTCCTGCCCAGAATAATGCTGCGACCGAGATGGCAACGAAAGTCAAGTCGCCAGCGGCCGCGCTCAAACCGATGATCGCAAGCATCGACTTCCGAGTCACGAATCGCTGCGTACACGACAACGATCGCTCGGGCGAAGTAGAGGACGATCAACGTGGCGCCACCGAAGGCACCCGCCCTGGACAGGTCGCACGCGCTACCCGTCTCGCTGGCTATCCAGTCAGACCAGCCGTAGGACGCGATACCCGAGACCATCGGCGACACGGCCGTCAAACAGCCCGGTCTCAGAGAATCGTGGAGTCGTCGCTCGGTCCTGTTGACCATGGGTCGACAATGTACCTGTACTGTTGACCCGCGGTCAAGGAAGATTGCGTTAGGGGATGTTGATCTCGACACCCTCGCGGCTCAGCTGCGCGTGCACCCGACGCGACCCATACGTCCCGTCGCTCTCGCAGTGAATCTCGCGGATCCGCTCGGCCATCGCGACGTCCGCGAGCGCGCGCGTGGACGGCCCGCGGGCAGCCCACGCGTAGTACCCGGAGCGCGACACCTCAAGCACCCGGCAGATCGTCGCGACGACCCCCGCCTGCTTACGCCACGTCCGCAGCGTCTGCTGCGAGACCCCCAACTCGCTCGACAGCGCCGCTAGCGACCGCTCCCCGCGCGCCAGCAACCCGACAGTCTCGCGCGGAACTCCTCGTCGTACGTGCACGCGTCTTCGGCATGAACACCACATCCTTCCCGCCGGGTCGGACAGACCCCAGCGATCAAGTGCCCACGACCCCCGGGGCTCCCACCTGGGGATCTGCTTGTCGCGTGGGAGGCGACGGCGAGGAACCCGAACGATGCGGTGCGGACTGTAGGCGCCTTGAACCGGGTCGTGCCGCAGCTCCCGAGTCGAGTTCAGCCTATGTCTGCCGTCGTGGTCTCACGACGGAGATCTACGATCGGCGGGGTTTGCCGTGGCGGAGATATCGTTCAGGTGTGTCGCTGCTGTGCACGCCGACTCGGTCCATATCCACAGGAGGGATTGCTTGATGACGATGTTCGTGACGATTGGCTACGGCGATCGGGAGGGGTACGACCGCACCGAGCAGGCCGTACGAGATGCCGCGCACGCGCACGACGCGCACCTCCGGAGCACCGGGGCCGTCATGGGTGTCGCTGGGCAACCGGTGCAGGTGCGCAACCATGACGCCGCGGGTGCCCAAACCGAGAACGGGCCGTTCCTGGAGTCGTCGCTGCCTGTCGCGGGCTTTGCTCTGATCGAGGCCGCCAGCCTCGGGGAGGCGATCGAGATCGCCTCCCAGACTCCTTGCGCCGTCGCCCAAGGCGTGGTCGAGGTCTGGCCGCTCGAACAGGCTCGGTAGCGTCAACCTTGGTCCGGGACTCCTCGCCCACCGCGATCACGATCCGAGTTGGCGCCGCGGTCAGCGCCTCGACGTCGGGGCGATAGCTGCTGACCGCACAGGACCGGTCCGAGAGTAGCGGGCTGTCGCGGGAGCCGTCATCCTCGCTCGGCATCCCGAATGCGGCGGGATCGGGGGCGGGCTGAGCGAAGTACTCGTCGGTGAACTCCCCTGGCCACGACGTCATCGCCATAAAGGCAGCCATGCCGGCATTTGACCCCTTCGCGTGGTAGGCGTCGCGCACGGCGGCGCGGGCGCGCTCTGCCGCCGCGGAGTCAGGGAGCACCGGGATCAGCGGCGGCTCGTGTGCCACCAGGGTGACCACGTCCTCGGGTAGCCGGCAACGAGCGCGAGCCCGGTCACCGCGCCGCCACTGCTCGCGAACATCTAGACCGGCCCGGCACCGAGCGCCTCGATCACGCCATGAACGTCTCTCGCTTGGACCGCGGGCGAGTTCTCGACGCGGCCGTCTCTGCGGGTGCTGCGGCCGAGGCCGCGCGGGTCATAGGTGAGCACGTGCGGTCGGACAAGTGCGACGCCAACGTGCCGAAGCCGCTGGCGGTCATGGGCTGACCGATCATGAACAGTGGCGGGCGTCCGTCCGCGGTGGGCAGAGGGCCGTGGACGTCGTAGGCGATGTCCGCCTCGTCGTTGTTGAGGAGGTGCGTGGTCGTCATGGCAGTGTTGACCTCGTACGCGTTAGAAACTCATCGGCGCTACCCCCAAAGCACTGGGCTGGGCGGCGGGCGAGATTGCTGTCCCGTACGCCGCACGGTGGCAGGCCCTCCGAGCCTGCTCAGAACGCCTTCGCGGCCTGCTCGAGACCGTTCTGAACATCCTCAGCCGTCATAACCGGAAGGAACTCGATCGCTGCACCCACCGTCATGAAGAAAGGCTCGGCAATCACCGGGATCTGAGATGCATCGTCTAGGTCGAAGAAGATCAGCCCAGTCCTCTTACCGTCAATCGCTGTGAAGTACGCCGCCTCGGGCTTGATCAGTCCCATCACGCGGTCGAGGACCTCTCCGAAGGATCCGTCCTTGATGGCCCGGTTTCCGGCCTCGACCTCCATCTGCATCTTGAGCAGCATCCGCATCGTTATCTCCTCTTGTCGTAGAGCCTCGACGCACACGCTAGACCACCGGGAGCAGTCCCCAATGCAACTTTCCGAACTCCCACCTCAGATCAGAAAGCTGGCGCCACGCGCCTCCCCCGGCCCATAGGCGTTCGCTCTCGCCCGGATCCGAGCGCGCGGGCGCAGTCCGCTCAGGGGTTGTGTCGTCGGCTTGAGTCTGCGAGGACGTTGAACGCCTCGCGAACGCGGTGATCGGACGCCCAGTGGAACTGAACGCGTCTGGATTTCCCGGATTCGACCGCGAGCGGGGCTCAGGACCAGGGTTCAAGCGAGGCCATCGCTCGTTGACTCTGGTCGCGTCCATTCTGCACCTAGCAGCTCGATCTCGGCTGGTTTCGGTCGTCACGCCCGAACATGGTCACTGGATCACTGGCTCGGATCCGCAGGAAATTTGAGGGCCTGTTCAGGGATCTCACCGCGCGGCTGATCGGATCCTCGGCGGCGGGATCCCCGCGTCGATCATCGTCAGCCTTCTGGTCTCGCGGCGGGAGCGCACAAGGGCGTTCCCGACAGGCCTCTTGTCTTGTGAGCGATATGATGCGCCCGGAGCGTCCCGAGGGCAGCCGTCCGAACGCAATCTGGAGGAGACACGCATGCGAACTTGGATGGGACTGAGGCGGGGCACCCGAGGCGCCGTCGCGGCGTCCACTATCGCGCTGGGACTGGCGGCGCCGGCGGCGGCCGGCGCGTTCACGCTGCCGAGCTCCACTGACAACCGGCAGCCTCCCGCTGTTGCCGTCGACCCTTCAGGCACCGCATATGTGGCTTGGTGGGACCACGCCGCTTCGAGTTCGACCCCGGGCCAGGATCAGTTCGCCGTCTGTTCGATACCGGCGGGTGCCACGTCATGCTCGAACCTGAAGCACGTGTCGGGGCCCGTTAACCTGACCACTGGCCCCCAGCCGTTTCTGTTCATCGACTCGCAGGGCTTTCCCGAGCTGATCATCAACGACCACAACGGCGCCGCCGCGGCGCAGGTGGAGCACTTCTCGACCGACGGTGGAGCCACGTGGTCACCGGGGACGAAGACCGGCGATACGACGCTTAGCAGCGCGGCGCTCGATCCCGCGATCGGCATCCTCTTCGGCGCGTCGCGGATCGCCATCGGCGGCCCGTCCTACAACGTGGCCGGGGTCACCTCGGAGCTGGGTGTCAACGCGGCTACGAACTACGTCGCGACGTTCGTGTCCTCTGGCGGGGGCATGCCATCGAATGCGGCCTCAGCGGTGAGCGACACCGCGTCGTCTATCAACGTGGCTCACGTCTGGGACAGCGGGCTCTCGTCCGTGGCCGGTGGGGCCAGCTACGCCTTCTACTCGGGGCCGCCGCTGAAGGCCCAGTCGGCAGCCACGGTGCTCAGCAGCGCGGGCAACGCTGGAAACTGGACGGTGGGCACGCTCTCGGACGGGGGCGGTGACATCTCGCTCGCCGGCGGGCCGGCGGGGATCTTCCTCAGCGAGGGAACCGGGGTCGGAACCAGCCGGTTGCCGGTGATTCGCAGCTTTACGGGCTCTGGGTTCGGCGCGCCGGCCGCCGCGGAATGCGGCGACACCGCCCGTTACGGGGCCGGGCTTCAGTCCAGCAACCTGTTCGAGGATCCGGTCTCCGGAGTCCGGCACTACCTGTACATCGAGGCTACGGGCGGAGGCGTGGAGGACATCCGTTACGCGGAGCTGGCCGGCGCCACGCAAAGTCCGCCGGTGACGCTGGCCGAGCAGAGCTCCGGCGGCGGGGTGGGGAACGCGATCTATCCGCGCGTGGCCTCGGACGGACCCGGCCACCCGGGCCTCGCGGTGTGGGTGAACGACGGCTCCGGTGGAGGTTCAGCCACCATCAACGCGGCCTGGCTGCCGGCGGCTTCGTTCACCGGCTGCCCATCCACGACCCCGCCGCCCCCGACTACGAAGCCCCCCGCCGGCACGTCCAACCCAATCACGGTCACCGCCAACCTCGGCGACCAGCAGATCTCGTTGACCGCCCCGGCACCGACCGTCTGTAACCCGTCGAAGTCCTCACTGGCCCTGACGCTGAACGCCCAGTCCCTGGCTCACGGCAAGAAGGGCAGCAAGCAGAAGTTCAAGCAGGCCGCTTTCTACGTCGACAACGGCGTGGCGCACAAGCACAAGGTCAAGGTGCCCCACCAGAAGCATAAGTTCCACACGGTCACCACCTATAGCGCCAATGCGATCACGAAGCACCTGCCGGCCAGCCTGCACCTGTCGCTTGCTCACGTGACGGTGGGCAAGCATACGCTCACCGTGAAGGTCTCCTTTACGCACACCGTGCGCAAGCAGCACCACAAGATCACCGTGACACTGACCCGCACGATCAAGGTCACGTTCATGGTCTGCTGAGGACGCGCCACCGGAGCGCCCGTTCTAGAATGATCGCCGCGATCCAGCCGTTCGTTGGCTCCGGCGGCGTCCAGTGCGCGTCCACCAGTCCGATTTCGGCCGTTCTCGGGCCGTCACGCCCGAACCCCGTGCGAGACGATGTCGGTGTACCAGTCCTCACCAGCGTGTCCGCTGGGCATCGCCGCGGAACGGTATGCGCTTTGCAGATGGAAAGAGGGACGATTGCTGCCGGATGTGGCTGCTGATCGCCTCGTCGTCCGCGCGGAGCGCCGAACACGTACCGGCGAGCAGTACCCTTCGATGGGTGCGAACGGTAATCCTTGATCCGTCCTCGAGGCCTTGACGAACTCCTCGATAGGCGTCGGCGCTCCGGCCTCGATCGCCTCGACGAGGTATGGCAAGGTGAGCTGCACATGATTCCCGCGTGCCCGACGGTGCCTTCAGCGCGGCCGGCCGCGCGGCGTTTGGTTGTCCACCGCCGCGCTCGTGGTGGAGATCCTCTCGCCAGCGGATGAGACCTGGGCCAAGCTCGACTTCTACGCCGCACACGATGTCGATGAGTCTCTTGATCGTGGACCCGGGAGAGCGTGAGGTGCATTGGCTAGCGCTCGCCGACCGCGAGTACAAACCGATCGAGCGGAGTGGCCTGATCGATCTGGTGGCCGACGATCTGCGTCGGCGGTTCGTCTGGCCGGCCGCCGCTCCCGACAGCCAGTAGCACGCCATTCTTCGCGCGCGGAGACGCCAGCGCGTTCGGTAGTCCTTCCGAAACTGAGACGGAGCCGCAGGGCTGCTCTTGACCGGACCGCTTGACTCCCAGACGACAATATCCGATAATCAGATCGTGGCTGAGATATCTGCTACCGATGCGTCGAAGCGTTTCGCGGACATGCTCGACGCGGTCGAGCACCGAGGCGAGACGTTCACGGTAGTTCGTCGGGGACGCGCGATTGCGACCGTCGCTCCCGCGCGCCGCACGACGCTCTCTGCGCTGCGCGAATTTCTGCGCGAGCACCCGCCCGACGACGAGTGGGAGAGAGATCTCGCCGACCTGCGGCGCTTCGTCGGCAACGCGCCGACGAACGATCCGTGGACCGATTGATCCTCGATACGGGAGCGCTGATCGCGCTCGAGCGTGGCCACGCGGACAGAGCCGAGGTGCTGGCCGACGATGCGGATATCGCGATCAGCGCGATCACCGCATCCGAGCTCCTGGTCGGCGTCGAGCTCGCCGACGATGAGCGCCGCGACGGTCGAAGCGAAACGGTCGAAGGAGTGATCGAGCGCGTCGAGATCGTCGCCTTCGACCTCGACATCGCCCGCCACCACGCCGCGCTGATCGCGCACGCACGACGCTCCGGACAGCCGAGAGGGGCCCACGACCTTCAGATCGCGGCAACAGCGAGAGCTACCGGCCGGACCCTCGTCACTACCGACGCGCACGCGTTCGACGACCTCCCGGGCGTCACCCATCGACTCCTGGACGAGCAACGGCGCCGTGGATGACGGGAATCAGAGCGACACAACGCACGCTTCAGCGTTCGTGACGCTACCGTCCGCTTACCCTTCCATTGCGGACGCGCGAACGAGCGGCCGGAGCATCCGGCGCCGAGGTCACGGAGCCCATCGCGTGCTTGCTCCGCGAGGCCAGCCCGTGCGATGCTGCGAGGTGGACTGCCGATGATTGATGTCGAGGCGCTCGCTCGTCTGCAGGAGGCAAGCTTTGCCGGTGCTGCGGGAGGTCTGCGCAGCTCGTGGCCGCGCGAGTCGGGGATGAACGGCGAGGAGTTGCGGTCGTTTCTTGACGCGCATCGGTATTGCGTGCTGGCGACGTCCACGCCGCAATGCCATCCTGTCGCTCGGCCGGTCGCGTTCACAGTCATCGGCACATCGTTTTGGTTTGCCACCGTCGCTGGTGGGCGTCTGCGAAACCTCGAGCGGACGCCATGGGCGTCGATCGTCGTCGCGGACGGCGACGCCCGTGAGCACCGCGCTGTCGCTACAGACGGGCCGGCCACGATCACCGGCCATCCGTCCGAGGAGTTGCTTGCAATCTGGGAGGCCCGACACGGCTCACGCGCCGAGTGGGCCGCGGCCTGGTTCGAGGTCCAGCCCACCCGACTGATCTCCTACTCAGCCGCGAATACGGCCTGAACACGCGTCTCGTTGCTGGCGGACTGCCGCAACCTTCCCTGCGTCGATCGTTGGTCGGCGCGTCGCCCTCGGCGGCGGATTCGACTGACGCTGCGCAGGTGACGTGGGCGCGTTCGGGTCGCTTGGCTAGTCGGAGCGCGTCCATCGTGCTGCAAAACTACCTGCGTAATCGACAAATGTCTGGCCTGCGACCGATGCCGTTTAGACCTACGCGTGCCTGTGGTCGCACGGTCCGGGGTTGACGGTGTTGACGGTTATACCGCGGTCGGCGAGCGCGTCGGCGAGCGAACGGGTCATCTGGTGTACCGCGCCCTTGCTGATCGCGTATGGCAGCTCGTCGGCCATCGGCGCGATGTGCTGCCCCGCCGGGGCCGACGGCGGCACGAACCAGTGCCGTCGGACCTTCGGGAGTGTCTCCTGGCCGGCCGATAGTCCGCGGCGGACGAGCAGCAAGCGGTCCTGGAGGTCGACATCCTCCCAGCGCAGCGTGAGCACCTCGCCGAGGCGCAAGCCGGTGTAGAACAGCAGGCGGAACGTCTCGGCGTCCCGATGATCCTCGTGCGAGCGAGCATCGCGCTCCTCGGGGTCGATCGGCGGCTTGCCGTACGGTGCTCCCCTCGGTCGCCGCGGCGGGCGAGCGCTTCGACCTCCTCGACCGTTCCGGGCCCCTTGGGGACTCCTCCGTTGCGACTCCTCGTATACGGGGTAGCGAATGAGCGTAGACGACGATCCCGGTCTCCCAATCAAGTTCGGGCCCTGCTCGAACGGCGAGTACGTTCCGGCCCCGCTCACCGCGGTCGAACGCACTGCAATTCGCCTCGGCCACGAGGTGTGCGCCGCGAATGCGCGGGCGCTTGGGATGTCGCGGCGCGAGTTCATGTTCACCGCTAGCGCTGCCGCGACGACGCTGCTAGTGCTACAGGGCTGCGGCGGGGGCTCGAAGAAGCCGGAGCCCGGCGGCCGCTACATCGTCCCGAGCGAAGCGGGTAGGGACATGGAGGCAGCGGGCCACGCCCTGTCGGGTGAGGAGTTCATTTTCGACGTCCAGGGCCACCATCTTGAGTACGACCTGATGCGCTCGAAGCCGCAAGAGCGCTTTTTCGGCTCGGTGTTCCCCCAGGTCAATTGCGGCCGTGACGACCCTCACGCATGCTTCGCGCGCGAGGTCTTCATGGAAGAGTTCTTCTTGCACAGCGACACGAGCATGGTCACTCTGTCGGCGCTTCCGATCGCGCCGAAGGGGAGCCCGCTGTCGGCCGCGATCATGGACGAGACGCGACGCACGGCGGAGCTGGCCTGCGGCTGGGAGTCCGTGCTTCTCCACGCCCAGGTGTTGCCGAACTACGGGTCGTTGCAGGCCAACCTCGACGGGATGGAGGAGAACGCGCGCCGCTACCCGATCAAGGCGTGGAAGGTCTTCACGCATTTCCCGGACGCCTTCGGCGATCCGGGGAACGCGTGGCGGCTCGACGACCGCGATCCGCGGCTGCCGAAGGTCGGTCATGCGTTCATCGAGAAGGCTCGGCAGCTCGGGATCAAGACGATCTGCGCGCACAAGGGGTTCGGCGCCGGAAGTCGCTATGCCTCGCCCGAGGACGTTCCCGGAGCAGCGCGCGATTTCCCGGATGTCAACTTCATCGTCTATCACTCGGGGTTCGAGGGCACCGGCCCTGTCGAGGGCCCCTACATGCGGGCGACCGCGAGCCGCGGTATCAACCGCCTGATCGCCGCGATGAAGCACCACGGCGTCGGCCCCAACGAGAACGTCTACGCGGAGCTCGGTTCGACATGGTGGACGATCATGCGTGACCCCACGCAGGCAGCTCACGTGCTCGGCAAGCTACTTAAGTACGTTGGAGAGAACAACGTCCTCTGGGGGACAGACTGCATCTTCTACGGCTCTCCCCAGGACCAGATCCAGACGTTTCGCTCCTTCAGCATCACGCCCGCCTTCCAGGAGCGCTACGGCTACCCGGCCCTGACGAAGGAGCGCAAGGCGAAGATCCTCGGGCTCAACGGCGCGCGCGTCTACGGGATCACCCCGCGAACCGACAGATGCGCGTTCACGCGTCGCGAGCTCGAGGCGATCAGGCGCGAGCTCGGGCGCCGCCACGCAACTCACGGCCCGCGCAACGCCGCCGAGGTCAAGGCGCTTCGCGAGCACCACCGCGGCTGGCCGGGCTGAAGTCCCCCACACTGGAGCCGCATGCGGGGATCCTCTAGGCATTGATCGCGGGAGAGCACTCGGTCGCCGTCGACACGCGCCCTGCTGGGCGCGGAAGCACGGGATCGAGTCCTCCGGGCTTCCCCGCCACCGTCCTCTGGCGCTTCCGGATCGCGTCGTCCGGTACCCAACTCGTCCTCTGGAGACCAACCGGCGTCTGCATTCAGACTCCTCGCCGAACGCGCGCTACGACAAACCGCGACGAGGCCGCACCACAGCACGCCAGGGACAGACCCTCGCGGCGAGCCTGAGCGGCCCCGACGGTACATGCCTGCGGCGAGACCGGTCACCGTGACGCAGGCCGTTCTATGATCCCGTCGGCGGCCGATCCCCGTCGCCCCCTTGTGAACCCGCGTCCGCCCGTACTCGTCGCCGTTTTCGTCGCGTTGGCCGTGACCGGGTGCGGCGCGACTCGGCCGCCTGCCCGGCCATCCGCCAAGCCCGCCGCAGCCCCGACGGCGTCCGTTTCCCTGCCGGCGGCGCAGCCGCCGAGCGCTCAACCCACACGCGCTGCCCCCCGACCGCAGCTCCGCCGGAGAGTCGCCGCCGTGCCACGCAAACCGCTGATCGTTCAGAGTCCGATCCCGTTCGGGCCCGCGCGCAAGGCCGAGATGGCGGCCTACGCTGTGCGCCACTACGGACTTGACACTTACCGGCTTACCGACCCGCACGTGATCGTCATCCACTTCACGGTCACGCCAGACTTCCAATCGACATACAACACGTTCGCCCCCGACGTCCCCGACAGCGAACTCCACGAGCTGCCCGGCACCTGCACGCACTTCGTCGTCGATAAGGACGGCACGATCCACCAGCTCGTGCCTCTCGGCATCATGTGCCGGCACACCGTCGGCCTGAACTGGACGGCGATCGGGATTGAGCACGTCGGATATAGCGACGCCCAGGTGCTCGACAACCCGCGTCAAATGGCCTCGAGCCTCGCCCTAGTGCGCTGGCTGCGCTGCCGATACCACATCCACGTCGCCGACGTGATTGGCCACAACGAGAGCCTCTCGAGCCCCTACCACCACGAGCAGATAGCCGCGCTCCGCACCCAAACCCACGACGACTTCAGCCGCGCCGACATGCAGACCTACCGCGCCCGTCTACGCGCAGCCGGATCCTGTTGATGTCGAACGCCCAGTGCCGGCGGTCCGGCTTACGAGGCTGAAGGGGTCTTCACGTGAAACGTGGCGTGTTGATCGCCGACTGTGACCATCACGGTGAAGCGGCGGGAGGGCGGCATGGTGACGTTGTTGCCGTAGTGGACGTCAGCGTGCGGCGAAATCACGCCCTGCATCACAGCCGTCGGGAGGTGGTCGGTCATGTTGGCGGCCGAGTTGTCCACCAGCGTGATGGCGGGCTGCAGGTTGGCAGCGACCTGCCCGGTGCTGCGGTCGCAGATATGCACTTCAAGGTGGCGGGCGCTGGCGGAGGCGCCCATGTTCCCCATGTTCCCCATCGCTCCCATGCTTCCCGTCTTTCCCATGTCGGTCATCTGGCCTCGCAACATCACCTCGCCGTGGGTAGGGTGCTGGGCCTTGGCCTGCGCGGGGGTGTACATCGCTTCGCGCGGACCGATGTCCAGCACCATCTTGTAGCTCGGCGTGTTCGCCGTCTGGCTGATGCCCGAGGCCTGCGTGCAGGCGCCAGCACTAGCCTTCGCGGTACTGGATGTCGATTGACCGCAAGCTGCCAGGCCGAGCGCCCCAAGACACGTCAGTAGCAGGAATGCCAAGCGTCGCATAGCACGCGAAAGCTACCAGCCAGCAGCCAGGACTGTCTCGGCGGGTCCTGATTCGCGCGGCGTCGATCGGCGCCTCGCTTCCGGGAGCTAGGCACACATTCGTTCAAAGAGACGCTCCATACCGGATGGCTTAGTGCGACCCGGCGCCGAGGACTCCGGTGAGGTGAAGCAGCACGAAGATCACGACCACGACCACGACGATGACGGGCACCAGCAGGCTGCGATTACCACGATCGGGCTGCGGCTCATCGTCGTGCTCGGAGAGGCTGGGCATCCGGGTTCTCCGTGCGTCAGTTGATGTCGCGGCGTTCGGTGGTGATGAGTCCGGCGGCGGTCGCGGCAGCAGCGTAGCCGGCGAGCAGCAGCGCGCCGAGCGCGGGGGCGAGAAGGTTCGCGGCGCGTTGTGTCTGGATCGCGCCGGCGAGCGCGCCGGCGCCTGCCCCCGGGGCGAACTTGCCGGCCGCGGGCACATTGCCGATCAGCGTCGTTTCGATCAGCAGCAGCCACACGCACAGCCCGACGACGGCGCCGACCTGGTTTCGGACGACCGCGCCGACGCCCACACCGATCGTCCCCCACAGCGCGGCGGCAAGAGCGCCGCCGGTGAGCAACTGGACGTAGTCGCGGGCGGTTAGCGCGATGGGGATGCCGCGTGCGGCAAGCCCGGCGCTCTCAAGCCCAGCAGCGAGCGCCTCGGCGAGCAGGCCGACGGCAAGGCCGGCGAGCGCGCTCGCGGCCGCCTTGGCGACGATCACTCGCGCGCGCCTGGGCGTGGCGAGGAACGTCGGGCGGATCGTGCCGTGCCGAATTTCCGAGGTGATCGAGACGGCGCCGAGCAGCGCTGCGAACAGCGCACCAACGCTCGTACCCCAGCCGAGAACCTCCCGCTGGCCGTCGCGGCGTGAGAGCGTCGCGACGTCGAGACTGAAGACGTGCAGCAGCACAACGAGCGCCACGAGGCCGACCATCCAGACCGGCAGTTGCACGATCGTGCGGGTGGTGCGCTGCTTGAATAGCTCCGAACGCAACAAAGTGCTCACCCGGTCTCCGTTGCGGTCAGCTCGAGGTAGAGTTCCTCCAGCGAACGGGCGCCGTCGGCGAGTTGATCGACTTGCACGGTCGTGATCAGGCGGCCGCGGTCGATGATCAGAACCTGGTCGACGGTCTGTGCGACCTCGGCGAGGACGTGGCTTGAGATGAGCACGGTTCGGCCCTGATCTGCGAACTGGCGCAGGAAGCCGCGCAGCCAGTACACGCCCGCGGGGTCAAGGCCGTTGGCTGGCTCATCGAGCAGCAGTAGTTCGGGGTCGCCGAGCAGCGCACCGGCCAGCCCGAGGCGCTGTCGCATCCCGAGCGAGTACGTTCTCACCGGCCGATTTGCGGCCGCTCCGAGTTCGACGAGCTCGAGCAGCTCCTCGACACGACTACGCGCGATGCTGGAGGCGATCGCGAGCGCGCGCAGGTGGTTGCGGCCGGAGCGGCCGGGATCGAAGTCGCCTGACTCGAGCACAGCGCCGACACGGCGCGCGGGGTGCTCGAGCTCCTGGTAGCGGCGGCCGAACAAGAGCGCCTCACCGGCCGTCGGCTGCGCGAGCCCGAGCAGCATCCGCAAGGTCGTCGTCTTGCCTGCCCCGTTGGGTCCGAGAAACCCGGTGATCGTGCCGTACTGCAGCGAGACCGTCAGGGCGTCCACCGCCACCGCCTCGCCGAAGCGCTTGGTGAGCCCGCGAAGGCTGACCACAGCCCGACCGCCACCGAGGGTCGCCTCGGGCAGAGCGTTGTCATCGGTCGCGGAGCGCGTGTAGTCGTCTGACATGCCGGGCCCATGCTGCCCGATCGAGGCGGACGAAGCATCATCCTCGCGGGGTATCTCATACACCCCCGCGGGGGTACGCCGGATACCGGCCGCGGCGCTAGATTCGCGGTCACCGTGCCACGTCGTCACGCGCTTCTCCTCGATGCGGCCGTGCCCGTCCTCGTCGCCGCCGTGATCCTCGCCACGACGCTGGTGCACGGCGGCGCTAGCGCCCGCGCGTTGCCGGTGGCGTTGGGCTTGGCAGCGGCGATGAGCCTGTGGGGGCGCCGGCGAGCGCCGGGCTTCACGCTCGCCATCTCGGGCGCACTCGTGGCGGTTCTGTTGCACGTCGACGGTTCGGCCGGGACGGTGGCCGTGCTCGCCCCGGCGGCGGCGTTGTACTCGCTCTCCATCACTCGCGGGCGCACTCAGCAATTGGTCGCTGCGCTCACTGCGGTCGCGGCGGTGATCGTCGCCGACGCATTGCATTCAGGGCGACCGACGATTCTGCAGACGCTCGGGCACGTGGCGCTGGTCGCGATACCGTTGCTGGCCGCCGAGGCGATGCGGACGCACCGCTCCTACCTGTCGGTGCTGCAGGAGCGGCTCGAGCTAGCGGAGCGAACGCGCGAGCAGGAATCAGAGCGGCGCGCCGAGCAAGAGCGGATGCGGATCGCGCGCGAGCTGCACGACATCGTCGCGCACACGCTGACGACGATCAACATCCAAGCCGGCGCGGCGGCGGAGCGACTCGGCCCCGGGGATCCCCGCGCCGCACTGGAGAGGATCGAGGACGCGAGCCACGAAGCGATCGGGGAGCTACGAGCGATCCTCGGCGTGCTGCGCGATCCTGACGGGTCCGACGCGCCGCGCGTTCCCGCGCCGGGTGTCGACAGCGTCGCCGAGCTCGTGCAGCGCGCTCACAACGCAGGCGTGGAAGTCGCGCTCGAGATCAACGGCGAGCGACCCTTGCGCCTATCGGACGCTGTGTCGCTCGCCGCCTACCGGATCGTGCAGGAATCGCTGACCAACGCTCGCCGGCACGCCGCCGGAGCCATCGTTCGCGTCAACCTCCGGTTCGACAGCGCGCGTCTCTCGCTCACCGTCGAGAACGGCCCCGGCGCCCAAGCCAGCAGCAACGGCACCGTGCCCGGGGTGGGCATGGCGGGGATGCACGAGCGAACCTCCGCGCTTGGCGGCACGTTGCATGCCGGCCCTGTTCCAGACGGGTTCCGCGTGCAGGCTGAGCTTCCGTACGAGCTTGGTCGATGATCCGTGTGCTTGTCGCCGACGACCAAGCCGCGGTCCGCGACGGCTTCGCCGCTCTAGTCGACGCCCAACACAGGATGCTTGTCGCCGGCCAGGCGAGCAACGGACGCGAGGCGGTCGATCTCGCCCGACGCGTGTTCCCGCACGTTGTCTTGATGGACGTCCGGATGCCCGTGCTTGACGGACTCGAGGCCACCCGGCTGATCTGCTCGGACCCCACGCTCGAACGCACCCGCGTGCTCGTGCTGACCACCTTCGACCTCGACGAGTACGTCTACGCGGCGCTGCGCGCCGGCGCGAGCGGCTTCCTGCTCAAAGACACCCCCCGCCGCGAGCTCCTGCACGCGATCGAGGTGATCGCCGCCGGAGAGGCACTGATCGCGCCCAACATCACGCGCCGCCTGATCGCGGAGTTCGCCGCCCGCCGTGACCCGCAAACCCCGCCGCCAGCGCTAGCCGAACTCACCGACCGCGAACACGACGTCCTCCTGCTCGTCGCCCGCGGTCTCAGCAACGCCGAGATCGCCGGCCGGCTCGTCATCAGCCCCCTCACGGCCAAGAGCCACGTCCGCAACATCCTGCGCAAGCTCGGGCTGCACGACCGCGCCGGACTCGTCGCACTAGCCTACGAAACCGGACTGGTAACGCCGGGCGAGAGCGACTGAGCCACCAACCGCGGCGTCCCGGTGGCTAAACGCCGAGAGTCATGCCGGCCTGCCAGCAACCCGAGGCGCGGTCGATCAACTCTCCAAGTCGCCATGACCGCTGCGGCTACGATGTTGCCCGACGTGCTAGATTTGTCTCGGGTCCGTTCGCATGCAGGACCGCGTACAGCTTGGCCCGCGAGTCAACTGAATGAGGGTGCAGGAGTGTCAAAGCTTCGGAGGGCAGCCTGGCGCCTAATCGGCTTGACGGTCCTCGCCGTCCCGCTGGCGGCGGCCGCGACGGCGTACGCCTGCGGGCCCGTGGCCTCTCTGACCCTCAGCCCGAGTGCCGGCGCCCCGGGGAGCACGGTGACCGTCAAGGGGTCAGGGTTCTACACGTTTGGAAGCGGCGGCCAGGTTGAGATCTGGCTGGGGAGCACCACCACCACCACCGTCAGCTCGACTCCCCCTGTGCTTGCTACCGTTTCACCCGCTGGCCCGTCTTCTAGCTTCAGCGTCGACGTGACGATCCCAGCTGATGTCGCTCCTGGCGACTACTACGTGGCGGCTACGCAGCTGCAGTCCGACGGGACATCGTCGGGCGTGGTGGCCCGTCAGCCGTTCACCGTCGTGGCGCCACCTACGCCGGTCGTCCAGCCACCGGTGCCGGTGATCACCTCGCCGGGG
>JALYZL010000498.1 GCA_030948875.1 Actinomycetota bacterium | reverse complement strand
ACCCTCCGCGCCTTCGGCCTCGAATCCACCGTCCGCCCCTCCCTCGCCGTCTACAACACCACCAGCGACATCGACCACCTCACCGAAGCACTCAAACAAGCACAAGCGCGCTCCGCCAGGTAACCACGGCTCGTACACCTAACGGCACGCAGAAAATCTCTGGGGCACCCGATGCAGTCACAACAACGTCCACGCGTGGTGATCGTCGGCGGCGGGTTCGCCGGGTTGGGAGCAGCCGCCGGCCTTCGCGGCACCGAAGCGGACATCACGCTGATCGACCAGCACAACCACCACGTCTTCACGCCGCTGATCTACCAGGTCGCGACGGCAATGCTCGAGCCCTCGGAGATCGCGCATCCGATTCGAAGCGTGCTCCGCCGCCACGAGCACGCCGACTTCCGACTCGGCCGCGTGACCGAGGTGGACCGCGCCCGCCGCGAGGTCCACACTGAGCACGGTACGATCCCCTACGACTATCTGGTCCTCGCGGCCGGATCGAGCAACAACTACTTCAAGCATCCGGAGATCGCGGAGTCGTCGTTCGGGATCAACGACATCGGCGAGGCAGTGGCCTTGCGCAACCACCTGTTGGGGCGCTTCGAGCAGGCCGCCTGGCAGGCCGACGCCGACGAGCGCCGGAGGTTGCTGACCTTTGTGATCGTGGGCGGCGGGCCGACAGGAGTCGAGTTTGCGGGATCGCTGGCTGAGCTCGTGTATGGGGTCCTCCATCGCGACTTTCCCGCGCTTGACCTCGATGAGGTCACGATCCATCTGATCGAGGGTTCCGAGGCGCCGTTGCCGCCGTTTCACCCCCGGCTGCAGCGTGCCGCCGCCAAGGCCCTGGCCAAGCGTAGGGTGACCGTCAGCACGGGGATTGTCGCAGGGATCACCGGCGACATCGTGCGCCTGCGCGACGGGACGATCATCACTGACGCCAGCGTGGTTCGCCTCGCCGACGGGACGGAGATCCCGGCTGGGACGATCGTGTGGGCCGCAGGCGTGCGTGCCGAGGGCGTGGTGGACAGTCTCGGGATCGAGTTGGGCACACAGCAGCGCGTCCCGGTCTCGGCCACGCTGCAGCTCTCCGGGCACCCGGAGGTGCTCGCTGCCGGCGACATCGCTGAGATCAAACAAGATGGCAAACCGCTCCCGATGCTGGCACCAGTGGCGATGCAGAGCGGGGCCCACGCGGCGCGCGTGCTCGCCGACCTGATCGCCGGGCGAGCGCCTCAGCCCTTCCGTTACAAGGCGTATCCGACGATGGCGACGATCGGCCGGGGGGCCGCTGTCGTCGAGGGCAACCGCATGCGGGTTCACGGCATGGCCGGCTGGCTCCTGTGGCTGGTCGTCCACCTCGGTCGGATCGCCGGCGTGAGGGCGCGCTTCTCGGTGGTGGTGGATTGGAGTACGGCATTCGTGCTCCGCGACCGCCCGATGCGCCTGATCATACGTCCGCGACGCCCCGATCTGGACCGCTGACAAATCCAAGGAGGTTCTCCCGATGCTCCTAGAAGGCCGCCACGCGATCATCACCGGTTCCTCGAGCGGAATCGGCAAGGCGTGCGCTATCCGCTTCGCGCAGGAAGGCGCCGACGTGTGCGTGAACTACTACTCCGACGGGGAAGCCGACGCCGCGGCCGAGGTGGTCTCACAGATCGAGGCCGCAGGCCGCAAGGCAGTCGCCGTCCAGGCTGACGTCGGCGACGAGGCCGACGTTCAGCGAATGGTGGCGCAGGCGAAGGAGAACTTTGGAGCGGTCGACGTCCTCGTCAACAACGCGGGCATCGAGAACCAGGTCCCGACGATGGAGATGCCGCTGGCGGACTGGGAGCGAGTCTTGCGCACCAATCTCACCGGGGTGTTCCTGTGCATGCGCGAGTGCGGCAAGCTGATGCTCGACGGCGGCGGCGTGATCATCAACATGTCGAGCGTCCACCAGTTCATCCCGTGGCCAGGCTTCGCCCACTACTGCGCCAGCAAGGGCGGGATGAAGCTGCTGACCGAGACCGCGGCACGCGAGTGGGCACCGCTCAAGATCAGGGTCCTCAACGTCGCCCCCGGGGCGATCGCCACTCCGATCAACAATTTCGTGATCGACGATCCTGAGGCCAAGCACGCGATCGAGGAGGAGATCCCGATCGGCCGCTTTGGCCAGCCCGAGGAGATCGCGGCGGCGGTGGCGTGGGCGGCCAGCGACGAGGCCGGTTATGTGACCGGCACCACGCTGGTGGTCGACGGCGGCATGTCCCTGTACCCGAAGTTCATCTGATGACTGCCGAGAACCACTACGACGTCACTTCGCGCCCTGCTACGCCGAGGCGGAAGAGCTCCACCACCTAGGCTCTAGCCGTCCCGACGTGGCGGCCTAGGATCAGCCGCCCGAGCCGGGAGTGCGTCGGCCGCCGTCATTAGCGCCGGCTGCGCCACCGCCGGAGCCGCCGCCGCAGCCGCTGCTGGAGTCGCCTCCTTCTCGTGCTCTGCCGTCGGCCGGCCGTCCCAATTGAAGTAGCCCCAGAACGCGAACGACATCAGGCCAAATCCGACAAACAGGCAGAACGGGCGGATCAGCTCACTGAGCTCGCTGACGTGCCTCGTCCTCCCGTGCAGCATGATCACGTAGACGAAGAAGCCGGCCGCCAGGAGCTGCGGGATCAGCCACGCGCTGGTTCGCCACCGGCGCACGAGCGAGCCGTCCAGGTACTTCAGAGGGATCAATCCGAAAACGAGGCTTTCCGCCGCCAGTACGAAGATCCAGAAGAACGCGGTCGAGACCAGGATCACGAACCAGCCACGATGGTCGCCGTGCGCCTGCCCATCGAGGGCGCCCCAGGCGAACCAGCAGACACCGGCGAGCAAGGCCAGCGTGGCGACGCCGACGAGCACCGACTTGCCCTCGTCCTCTTCGGCTATCGCGTCGGCTCGCACCGCCGCGTACCCGGCGAATACGCCGTACAGGTAGGCGGGCTCGAGATGGATCGCCCGCGAGATGACGGCGCACGCGGCGCCCACGAGCAGGGCCGTGGGCAGGACGCGGAGGCTGCCGGGGATCTTGCTTCGAGTGCGAAGGAAGAGCTCGGCAGGAAGCTCGAAGGCGAAGGTTACGACCGGCAGCGCCACGAGCAACCCGACGGCAACCGCGAGCGGATTGCCCTTCGCTCCCTCTGCGAGAGCGAGCCACACGGTCAGGGCGGTGCCCACGAGCGCGTAGACAAGGAATCCCATCCACCGCGACAGATGGTGGCGGCGCAAGCCCATCCGAGTAAGCAGGAGGTGGATCTCCTCCTCGTTTTCGTCATAGGTCTTGTTGAACACCTCCGCCGGGAAGGCCAGCAGGAGCACGAGGAACCCCGCAAGCACCAGGGCAAGGAGCGCGTCCTTCGCCTTGAAGCGCACCTGGGCCGGCGTCGGCACCGAACTCGTCACCTTCACAGCCGCCGGCAGGCGCGGCTGGAGGTGCCGGGGGGGCTTTGGCGGCGGGGGTGTCACGATCGCCTTGCGGGGCTTGACCGGCCCGATCCGGTTCTTGTGGGGGCGCTGGTGGTGAATCCGCGCGTGAGGCGACCCCGTCGCCACCACCGCCGCCGGCGGGCTGACCGCTGGCGTCGGGGTCACGACCGGGGTGATCGGCGGTGTGCTCGCGGGTGAGGTGGTCGCCGGTGGCGCAATCACGTTCACCGGCGGGGTCGGCAGGTGCTTCGTGGACTTCGGATGAGGGCCGGCCGGGTTCGTCACGGTGCCGATCACCGGGGTACTGACGACGGCCGGGGCAGTGCTGGTCGGGGACGGGGCAGTGATCGTCGACGTGGTCGTCGAGGTGCCCGTCGTCGTGCTCGCTGGCGTCGTGGCTACGCCGGGCGGCGGCGTAGTCGGCGCGGGAGGGCATGTAGACGTCACGCCCTCGGTGCTCGTGTCCCCGACGCAGCCAGACGGGACGGGCGGGGCAGCGTTGGCCGGGGACGGGGCCGTCGACGTGGTCGTCGAGGTGCCCGTCGTGCTCGCTGGCGTGCCGGGCGGAGGGGCTCCCGGAGCGGGACTCGCACCGGCAAGCACTCCGATCAGGACCCCGACGCACAGCGCGACCAGAGCGAGGCTGGTAAAGCTCTTGATCTTGCGCCCCATGGTCTTTGCTCCCCTTTGGTATCAGACTCGTGTACTACGGCGCCCGCGGCAAAGTGCGCGCGCCAGGCTCACATCGGTCAAGCGAGGGTGTCCGGCCGGCAGGATCACGGCCCCAGCTCATCGGCGATCACGTGCTGCACGGCGTTGATCAGGGCAAGGTGCGTAAAGGCCTGCGGGAAGTTGCCGAGATGGCGACCGGTCTCGGCCTCGATCTCCTCCCCGTAGAGGCCCAGTGGCGAGGCGAGCGAAAGCATACGC
Source organism: Actinomycetota bacterium (assembly GCA_030948875.1). Lineage (GTDB taxonomy): Bacteria > Actinomycetota > Thermoleophilia > Solirubrobacterales > Solirubrobacteraceae > Palsa-465. The sequence continues at coordinate 30,476 of JALYZL010000498.1, read as the reverse complement.
TCGCACAGGGCGCGGGCTCGGGCCTTCTGGCCGATCTCGCTCAGCGCCGACACGAGCCAGAAGCTGCAGATCGCGAACGTGCCCTCCTTGCCGCTCAGGCCGTCGTCGGTCTCCTCGACCTTGTAGCGCAGAACGAGCCCGTGCTCGGTCAGCTCGTCGGCGATCGCCAGCGCCGTGTTGCGCAGGCGCCCGTCATCGGCTGGGAGGAAACGCACGATCGGCATCAGCAGCAACGAGGCGTCGAGCGCATCGCTGTCGTAGTGCTGGCGGAAGACGCCCCGGTCGGAGACGCCGCGCTCGAGGATCTCGTCGTGGATCTCGTCGGCGACCTGCTGCCAGCGCGCTGCCAGCTCGGGATCGCCGTAGATCTCGGCGAGGCGAGCGCCGCGATCCATCGCCACCCAGCACATGAGCTTCGAGCTGACGTAATGCTTGGGCTCCCCGCGGGCCTCCCAGATGCCCTGATCCGGCTGCTGCCAGATCGTGGCGGCGCATTCGACCTGGGCCTGGACCAGCGGCCACAGGTCGGCGGGCATGTGGTTGCGCCGCTTGGTATGCAGGTAAACCGAGTCGACCACGGCGCCGTAGACGTCGTTCTGGCGCTGCGCGTAGGCGCCGTTGCCGATCCTCACCGGCCGTGAATGGTCGTAGCCGCGTAGGTGGTCGAGGGTTCGCTCGGTGAGGTCGCGCTCGCCGCCGATCGCGTACATGATCTGCAGCGACCCGTCGTCGTTGCGGTCGAGGTCGACGACGAACTGCATGAAGTCGTCGGCTTCCCAGTCGAGGCCGAGCGCATGCAGCGCATAGAGCGTGAAGGTGGCGTCGCGCATCCACGTGTAGCGGTAGTCCCAGTTGCGCTCGCCGCCCGGCGTCTCGGGCAGCGACGTAGTTAGCGCTGCGACGAGCGCGCCCGTAGGGGCATAGGTGAGGCCTTTGAGCGCCAGCGCCGAGCGTTGCAGGTGTCCGGACCAGCGATGATCTGGAAAGTCGCCGTCGGTCAGCCAGCTCCGCCAGTAGTGGAAGGTCCCGGACATCCACTTGTCGGCCTCCTCGACCGACCGGGGAACCTCCAGGTCGGCCGCCCAGCCGAGCGCGACGAAGCACTTCTCGCCCTCCACCAGCGTGTGGCGAGCACGGACTCGAGAGGACTCGACGCCCAACCGGAGGTTGCTGGACATCCGAATCCGCTGCTCTTCGCCCGCTGGGCCGTGTTTGCCTCGACCGTGGGCCATGCCGCCGTGCTCGTCGTGCGTGAGCTCCCACTCCGCCGGCTCGCGGGCGTAGTCGAACATCGGCTCGCACACGACCTCAAGCTCGATCTCGCCCTGCACGCATTCGATCAGGCGGAGCAGCGTGTGCTGGGAGGCCTGATCGGTGGGCGGGCGAGCGTGCGGAGCGTCGTTGGCGGCGTCGCGCCACGGACCGATCACGAGCGCGTCGCGAACGAGCAGCCATCCGCGCCGCGTCACCCAGGTCGTCTCCAGCACGTTGGTTCCAGGCAGGTACCGGCGCGCGAGCGGCGCGTACACCCCGTAAGGCCCTATCCGGAACTGACCGGCGCTGCGGTCCAGCAGCGCAGTGAACACGCTGGGCGAGTCGAACCTCGGGATCGACAGCCAATCGATCGCGCCGTCCGGGCCCACCAGGGCACCGGTGTGACAGTCAGACAGGAATGCGTAGTCGGCGATCGGTGTAAAGCCCTGCGAGCCGCCGGCCGTCGCTGTGGGGTTAAACCTGGCGGCCTCGGCCGCGGCTGCATCGGGCTGCTGCACCGTCTTGAGTCTACCGGTCATGACTTGCCCCCTTTCCGTGTTACTAGTTCAGGCATCGCTATGTGAGCAAGGTCGCCAGCTCGACCAGCCCTTGCTGCCCGCTCCGCGGGCTTACCGTGACCCTGACCCTCAGCTCGCCACCGTGCATGGCCAGCGCGTTCACGCACGTCGCACGCAGCGGCACCTTCATCACGTGGCGCATGTGAGTGCCGATCTCGTATCTCCGCGAGCTACTCACGGCGCACTCTACGGTCTCGGGCCGGCTCGCCGTGGTCAACTTCAGGCGCGTGGTGATCGAGAGCCGACCGGAGCAGCGCTTGTCGCTGGCGCAGGTCAAGGGGACATGCACCTTTCCGCTCCTGACCGCGAGCTCGCGGCTGTCGAGCAGCACCTTTCCGGGAGCTGTGCCCTGGGTCTTGAACGTCGCATCCGTGCCATATGAGATGCCGCTGTCGTTGAACGCGATCAGCCTGTAGTGGTACGTGGTAGCCGGCGAGAGGTGCGCGAGCGCGGCCACCACTGCCTGCGAAACGGATCCGGTGCGACCAACCGTGGTCCCCTCTCCGTAGTGCCGGCTCGGTCCGAACTCGAAGAAGTAGAGCGTCATCTGCCCACCCGGATTCACTACGCCCGCCAGGGCGGCAATCGTTCTTCCCACCCCGCCCGCGGGGCCGGTAACGGCGACCGGCACGGTCGCAACCGTAGGCGGGGCCGTCGCGGTCCCGACCTGCGTCGTTGCCGCCGCGCTCGCACTCGAGCCCTCGTCGTTGGTCACCGTTGCCGTGTTGGTCACGACGGCGGCGTTCGCCTCGGCGACCACGAGGGACACGGCGGCGCTCGATCCCGGATTGATCAGGCCGAGTGCGCAGGTCACCTTGGCCGGTGAGCCCGAGCTCGAGCACGACCCCTGCGACGGCGTGACGGCGTACAGCGTCTCACCCGCAGGTAGCTGGTCGACTACCGTGGTCCCGGTCGACGGGCCTGCGGCCGTGGGGTCGGCTGCCGTGATCGTCTCGTTGAAGGGCTGGCTCGCGGTGGCGCTCGACGGCGCCGTGTTGGCCAGCGACAGGCCGGCGCTCACCAGCTCGAAAGCGCCGATGTCGCACGGATCGGCGGCGGTCTGCGGACGAGCCAGTCCCCGCGCGTCATTCGCCGGGCAGGCGGCATTGTTCCCGGCATCGACGGTCGGGCCGCCTGCGTGCTCGGCGTCCGTCTGGACCTGGCTCGGACCTCCGTTGACAGCGGCCTGGCTGAGAGCCGGGTTGACAGCGACCTTGTCGCTGCTCGGATGGCCTGTGTATCCGAAGCAGCTCGCGTCCCCGTCGGAGTTGTAACCCGAGTCTTCAGCGGCCGTGAACTGCGATCCTCCGACGCCGGCGCAGTCGCCGCCGGAGTTCTGGGAGACGATCGTGTTCGTGACCCCACCGCCCGCGCCCGGAGTTGCGTAACTGGCACCGTAGATGCCGCCGGCGACCACGCTCGCCGTGTTGAAGGCGATCGTGTCGTTGACCATCGTCAGCGGATTAGGCGCGCTGCTGTCCACGTACATCGCGCCGCCGTAGTTGGAGGAGTTGCCGCTCATCGTCACGTTCCTCAGCGACGAGCCCTGACCGAAACTGGACGTGTCGGCCAGATAGAAGACCCCGCCGTCCGCGCCGCTGTTGCCCACATACGACGAGCTCACCGAGGTCGGACCCGCCCCGGCGCCGAAGTAGCCCACCCCGACGTACGTGGCGTGGTTGCCGTCGACCTCGTCGTTGTTCAGGGTAACCGAGTCTCCGGTGACGTCCGAACTGTCGTGCTGGTAGATCACCGCGGCTACGTATGCGGTGTTGTTCTTGATGACGTCGCCGTTCAGCGACGTGTTGTGGTTATAAAAGTTGTTGTAGACAACGCCTCCCGCGGCGGCCGAGTTGCCGCTGAACGTGTTCCCACCGTTGGCCGTGAGGTCGCCGGGCGAGGACCAGTAGATCGCCCCGCCGTTGCCGGAGAGGTTGTTCGAGAAAGTGCTGCCGGTGATGCTCAGGCTCGGGTTGGTGGCGGTGCCCGTCCAGTCGCCGAAGATCGTCCCGTCGCCGCCAGCGGTGTCGTTCTGGCTGAACGTCGAGCCGCTGATCGTCGCCACGACGGGCGCCTGGTCGTAGAGGGCGCTACCCCGGAAGGCGAAGTCGGCGTTGAACACGGCGCCGCTCAGCGAGAGGGCGGTCGAATCGGGCCCTGCGTAGATCGCACCGCCATACCCCCGGTTGCTGAAGTTGGGCCGGTTGGCCTGGTTGCCGCGAAAGACAACGTCGCTCGTCGTCGAGAGCGCGCCGTCGCTGTAGATCGCTCCGCCGACGGATTCGTTATCGACGCCGCTGGACGGCTGGCAGTTGTAGGCCGCCATGGAATTTGTGCTGAAGCAGAACATCCCGTACGCCTGGTGGCCGCCCTGGATCGTCAGGCCGGAGAGCGAGAGACCGCCCCCGCTCTGAACGGTCAAGGCCCGGTCGACGCTGTGGGCGTCAATCGTTGTGCTACCCGAGCCGGCGCCGCTGATCGTCAGCGTCGTGCCGCTCAGGACGTCGAGGTCGCCGTGAGCCGGATCGTTGCTGTCGCACCCGTCTCCACCGAACTCGTACATCGTGGTACAGGCTGGGTTGGAGTGGTAGTCCGCCGGGGGGATGGTCAGCGTGTAGGTGCTCGCGGGTAGGCTGATGGTGCTCGCGCCCCCCGTGTTGTTGGCCGCCTGCACCGCCGCTCTGAGCGTGCAGGTACCGCCGTGGGTCGAGACGCAGCTCGTGCCCGTGATCGCCGCCAGCGGCGCGTCGGTCGGGTCGTTGACCTTAAACGTATCCGCAGCCGCAACCGGAGCCAACGCCAGGACGCTCAGGACGACCGCGATCACGGCCATCGGCACACGTCGGCACAGCATCGCCCCCATGCATTGCCTCCTCATCTTTTCCCCTTGAGGGGTCCATCCCGCACGAGCGAGCCCGCATTCGCTTTCCCAGTACCCGGCGGCATTGTCCAAGCCGTCGGGCGGACTAGGCCCTGACTGCGGCGAAGCTAACAGGCTCCGAGCATCCTGTCAACGGCGGCATTTGTCACACGAACTCAGGCGAGGTCAGGTCGCCGAAAAGTCGTGCAAATGTGCGCCTACTGGGTCAGCTCGAGCTGATCGTGATCAGCCGAGCGCGATCACGGCGGACCTTTACCACCAAGTCGCCCCTGGGGATCGAGGCCACGGTGTAGCCCTCGCCTTCGAGCGCGGTTGGAGGCGCGAGCGGGCCTTGCCCGTCGATACCGGCTTCCTCACTGGTAGCGCGGCTATCTGCGACGGCCCTGACACGCATCTGACCAGTCAGCGAGGGCGAGGCAATTGCCGGAGGGCTGCGCCACTGGCGAGAGGCGCACGGCCACGGGCGGGCAGGGCTGGGCGCCCGGGCAGAGGTGTGCTGCGTTTTCCCTGACCATCCCGCCTTTCGCAGCATGCCCCAGGGTCAGAGGCCATGAGCATGCGGTCGAGCAATCTCTCACCCGGGCCACGTGCTCGAGGCCGGGATGCTGGGCAAGCAGCTTCCGTACCCGTTGCGCGTCGCCGCTCTTGCTGTTGGTTTGTCAGTTGTGCGTTCGGCTTTCGCGCAACTTCTGGAGCGCCTGGGCGACGCGCCGGTCGCGCGTCTCATTGCGCTTGGCCTCGTCGATCCATTGGGCGTACTCCTTGCGGTGCGTGAAGGCAAGGGCATCGAATTTGGCGCGCGCCTCGGGGTCGGCAGCGAGCGCGTTAGCGAGCGCGTCGGGCAGCTCCACCTCGCGTGGATCCGTGTCGAGGACGAGCTCTACATCGACGGTCTCCCCCGCCTGGACCCCGGCCTCCTCACGCACCGCTCGGTTCAGGCCGACCAGGAACTCGCCGCCCTTCCGCATGACGCTCGTGCGCCAGCTGTAGCCGTTGACCGTTGCCACGACGGGGAATCGCTTGGCACCCTCACCGACGGCGCTCACCTGATCGTCGTCGAGCACGAGCGCGGCGGCGGGGCCGCGCGGCACGAGCTCAGCGGTGAACCGGATCGAGCCCACTACGCGATCTTACCTCTCGTCGCGCCGACCAATGCCGTGACGTTCCACGCAGTCCCCCAAAAAATCAGAAGCTCCCTCTGTCTACTGGCCCCAATGCCCCCGGGCTGTCGGCGAGGCTACTCCACTCCCTCACAATGTGTAAGTCAATACCGTTCACGCCGTGACCCCGGGATCCTGATTGCGGCGTGGTATCTCCCGACTCCGGGGAGGTGGGCGACCACGAGAATCCGGTGTGGGTCGCCGAGCCGGACGGCCGCGAGGTACGGGCCGCGTCGTCGCGCGGCCGTGCCGTGGCGGAGAGTAAACAGGCCCCGCGCGAGCATGGTCTCGGCTCGGACCTCATCGGTCCGTTCGCGGTCGTCGAGGGTGCCGGCAAACGCCAGGCCGTCGCCGAGCCCGTCGCCGACCGCTGGCGGGGGGGTGGTGCGGGCAAAGCGCTCGAACCTGCTCAGGTAAGCCTCGCCGAGTGCGTGGGCGACCGCGGGCCAGCTCGCTGCGACCTGGCGGGCGCGTTTGCGGACGAGCGAGCCGGAGGCGGCGGCGAGGTCAGCGGCGGCAAATCCGTCGGGGGCGTGCGCCGGGTCTCGCAGGGCGCGCAGCAGCCCGGCCTGGCGTTCCGCGTAGCGCTCGCGGTCAGGTGCCACTGATGGCTCGTCGCTCGGTGCCGCGTGTGGCGGCGCGGTCGATTGCGTCCAGGTCGCTGAGCGTGTCCGCGTCGCTTGGGTAGTTGGCGTCGCGTTCGAGGAGGATGCCGGCGGGCTCGGTGCGCGCGTACAGCTCCTCGACGAGGTCGAGCACGCCGGCCAAAACCGGGTCGGCGTGGGTGTCGTGGTAGCGGCCGTCGACGAATCTGCCGCCACCGACGTGCACGTAGGCGATCCGCTCGAGCGGGAGCTCGCCGAGCGCGGCGACCGGATCGAAGCGGTGATTGTGCGCGTTGGCGTAAAGGTTCGACAGGTCGAGGAGCAACAGCGCATCCGTCCTCGCGAGCAGCTCTGCGATGAACTCGGTCTCGCTCATCTCGGGATCCGGCCACTCGACGAGCGCCGCGACGTGCTCGAGCGCCAGTGGCACCGGCAGCCGCTTCTGTGCCGCCGCCACGTTCTCGCTGATGATCTCGAGCGCGTCGGCGGTTCGGGGCACCGGGAGCACGTGCCCAGCCTCGACGCCGTGCGCCCTCGCAAACGCGATGTGCTCGCTCACCGAGGGGGCATGCACGGCCTCGGCGAGCGCGGCCAGATGATCGAGGCGGCGGCGATCGGGAAGATCTGCCCCTCCCAGCGAGAGCCGGATCCCGTGCGGGACGACCGGCCGCCCCTGCGCCACCAACTCCTCGAGCGCATGGGGCAGGCGACGGGGGTCGACGTTCTCGGCGATGACCTCGACGAACAGCCGCTCCTCGGAGGCGATGAGCTCCGCGAGCTCGGGCCGCCAGCCGACGCCGATCCCGAGCTCGGCGGCGTTCCGCGCGTCAGTCATCCCCCGCAGCCGCTGCCACCACCACCGCCGCCGCCGCCACCGCAGCCGCCGCCGCCGCCACCGCAACCGCCGTAGGTACCCATGCCGGCGTATGTCCCAACCCACCCGGCGGCCCTCTCTCGAGGCGCCGAGCAAGCGGACGCGAACGCCGGATCGATCGCCCACAGCGCGCTGCCCCCGAACAGGGCCACGACCCGCGAGGGCGACGCCTTCGCGGGAGCCGCACGCCAGTTCCTGGCTCGCACGCGCTCGCCGCGGAGCTCGGCCGCTCCGGTCTGAGTCGTGCGCTGGCGTCCCATGACCAGCCATGCGCCGATGACGACGGCGACGCAGATGAGCCCGAACAAGTAGCCGACCGGCTTGTGATTGTGGAGGCCGGCAATGATCCGGGCAATCCCCAGCCCCAGTAGCGGCAGCACCCAGATCCACATCGTCTTGACCCACCGAAAGCTCCAGGTGTCGAGCAGCAGCCCCTCTTCGACGAGCCGCCTCGTGACTGCGGTCGCCTCCGGCCCCGCCCCGATCTCGCGCCGGAGCTGCTTGATGGCGATCCCCGGCTGGCGAACGACCGCCTCGAACACCTCGCGCTCGAGCCTATCAGCGCCGCGGCTGGGCGAAGCCTTGATCTGAAGCGTGTGTCGCTCCTTGCCCGGTTCGAGCACGTGAGCAGCTCGGAGCCTCGCCGCCGCGGCCATGACCGCGAGCTCGGGACCGCCGTTCAGTACTGCCAGCTCGTAGGTTCCAAGGTTCCGTTTGGGCGCCATGGCGCCCTCGGGCGCGATCAGATCCTTGCGCCACGCCCACAGGGCAAGCGCCCACAGGGCGCACAGCCCCCCATAAATCTCCAAGAACCCCGATCCGCTGATCCCCCAGGTATTCGCTGCAGAAATGACCATGACCGGCCTCCGACCGCAAGCGTGGATAGCGAACGACGCGCATAGTATGCGCCTCGCCGGGTCGAGCGTCTAGAGGGCGAGTCCGCCAGGCATCTATCGTGCACGCCCGGCGCACCAAACCGCGAAGGAGCACTCATGCGTTACCGCAAACTTGGCAGCTCGGACCTGGAAGTCTCGGAGATCGCGCTCGGGTCGTGGCTGACCTACTCCGGGGGCGTCGAGGCCGAGCAGACGCGCGCGTGCACGGAAGGCGCCTTCAGTGCGGGCATCAATTTCTTCGACACCGCCAACGTCTACGGTCGAGGCGCCGCTGAGGAGGCCTGGGGCGAGATCCTCTCTGGGCACCCGCGCGAGAGCTACGTGCTGGCGACCAAGGTATGGGGGCAGATGTCCGATGATCCCGCCGACCGGGGTCTCTCGGCCGCCCAGATCGCCGCGCAGATCGACGCCTCGCTGGCGCGGCTGCAGACCGACTACGTCGACCTCTACCAGGCTCACCGCTTCGACGTCAACGCCCCGATTGAGGAGACGATCGAGGCCCTGCAACAGGTGGTCAAGGACGGCAAGGCTCGCTACCTGGGGTTCAGCGAGTGGACGCCGGAGCAGATCCGGGCGGCGATCGAGACCGCCGGACCCGACGCTTTCGTCTCCTCCCAGCCGCAGTACTCGATGCTCTGGCAGGCGCCGGAGGCGGAGGTCTTTCCGCTGTGCGAGGCCAACGACATCTCCCAGATTGTCTGGTCGCCGCTCGCGCAGGGCGTGCTGACCGGCAAGTACAAGCCCGGTCAGCCCCATCCGAGCGACTCGCGCGCGGCCAGCTCAGCCATGAACTTCGCCATGAGCATCGTGATGAACGACGAGGCACTCGCGGCCGTCCAGCGGCTGGTGCCGATCGCCGAGGGCGCGGGACTGACGCTGCCCGAGATGGCGCTGGCCTGGGTGCTGCGCCGCACCGAACTGGCGTCGGCGATCGTCGGCGCCTCCCGTCCCGAGCAGGTCCACGCCAACGCAGCGGCCTCGGGGATCGAGCTCTCCCCCGACGTGCTCGAAGCGATCGACGGCGCCCTCGGCGATGCCCCCGTCAGAGGCCAGACGCTGGCGTCGCTGGCGAGCGAGGGTGTCAAGCACCGGGCCTGACGCCCGGTAGCGCGATCCACACGTCGGCGCCGCCGCCGGCGGCGTTGGTGGCATGGGCTCGACCGCCGTGGGCCTCGGCGATGGCGCGGACGATCGCCAGTCCGAGGCCGGCGCCATCTGCGGTGCGGCCGGCGTCGGCACGCGCAAACCGCTCCATGGCGTGGGGTAGGAAGTCAGGTGGGAACCCGGGACCGTCGTCGGTCACGTGGAGCTCGACCGATGCCTCGGTTCGACGAACGCCGAGCTCGACGTGAGCGTCGGCGTGACGCAGCGCGTTGGTGAGGAGGTTCTCGATCGCTTGGAGGGCGCCCTCGCGGTCGGCCAGGACCTGAACCTCGTCAGGCGCGTCGACAACGATGTCCTTCCCGGCGGCGCGTGGGTGGCGACGCGCGCGCTCGGCTGCCTCGCGCAGAAGCTCGGCGCTCGACAGCGGGCGGGCGTCGATGACGAGCCCTCCCTCGTCGGCGCGCGCCAGGAGCAGGAGGCTGTCAGCGAGCTCGGTGAGCCGATCGGTCTCCTCGAGGGCGGAGTCGATCGCGCACTGCAGCGCCGGGCCGGCCGGGCGTTCGCGGCCGATCAGCTCGAGCTCGGTGCGGAGCACCGCCAGCGGGGTGCGCAGCTCGTGGCTGGCGTCGGACACCAGGGTGCGTTCTCGCTGCACCGAGGACTGGATCCGCGTGAGCATCTCGTTCAAGGTGCGCCCGAGCCTTCCGAGCTCGTCGTTGCCGCCGGCGGGAGGAAGGCGCCTGTCGAGATCGGCGGTGGAGATGCCTGCGGCCTGGCGTCGCATCGCCTCCACCGGGCGGAGCGCCGCGCCGGTGACCAGGTACCCGGCCAGGGAGGACAGGAGCAGCGCGAGGGGACCGCCGACGAGGAGCACGTCGCCGAGATCGCTCAAGGCCAGGTAGCGCTCGTCCAGCGACTGCCCGACGACGACCACGAGGTGCTGGCCCTGGGCGTGCACGGGCTCGGCGAGCAGCCGGACGGGCTGGTCGCCGGCGAGACGCCGTTCGATGATCGCCGAGGCACCGTGAAGGACCGCGGCGATGACCGCACGGCTCACCAGCGCACGCGCGGGCAGGCCCGGAGTGCGGTCGAGGACGCGGCCCGAGGCGCCGATGACTTGGGCGAGCTGGACGCGACCTGAGCCCGGAGCCCGCGGGCTGGCCTGGGCGAGCCCGGTGTCTGACTGCTGGGCGAGCGCGGCAACGTCGGCGGCGCGGGCGTGCAGAGACCGGTTGATGGTCTGGTCGAGATTCGACGCCTGTCGCTGGTAGACGAACGATCCGGTGGCGGCGAGAACTACCGCCATGACCGCCGCGAAGGCGGCCGTCAGCCGCCAGCGCACCGCGAGTCGCCTCATCGGTGACCGTGCTCGCGTAATCGGTACCCGTTCCCGCGCACGGTCTCGATGCTCCTCACGCCGAAGGGGCGGTCGATCCGTTCGCGCAGCGCCTTGACGTGCTGGTCGACGACGTTGGATCGGTTCTCGTAATCGCCCTCCCAGGCGCTCTCGAGCAGATCGAAGCGCGAGAGCACGACGCCGGGGCGGCGCATGAACGCCTCCAGCAGTGCGAAGCACTTGGCCGGCAACTCGACCGGGTGGCCGTCGCGGGACACCTGGCGGGTGGCGGGATCGAGTCGCAGCCCGCCGACCTCGAGCACGGCCGGGCGCGGGACCGGCTCGCGCCGCGCGAGGGCCCGCAGCCTGGCCATGAGCTCGGCGAGCTGGAAGGGCTTGGTCATGTAGTCATCGGCGCCGCCGTCGAGTCCGGCCACCCGATCCACCAGCCCCTCGCGAGCGGTGAGCATGAGGACGGGCGTCCACACTCCGTCAGCCCGCAGACGCCGACACGTCTCGATCCCGTCGATGCCTGGGAGCATGAGATCGAGGACGATCGCGTCATAGCGGGTAGCGCCCGCCATCCACAACGCGTCCTCGCCTCGAACCGCCACATCGGCCGCCAGCCCCTCCCCCCTTAGCGCGCGGCGGAGCAACGAAGCGAGCTTGACCTTGTCCTCGACGACGAGCACGCGCATGAACTCAGGCTCCCAGCACGAGATGAAACATTCCTGACCGAGCGCCCGCGAGCGCCGCGGCGGGTGGCGGGCACCGCGGTACCCGCCACCCGCTCACGGCGAGCACGCCTACTCGGCGCCCTGGAACTGGTGATCGACGGTGGCGCCCGGGGCGTCGGCGTGACCGCCGGGCCCGTCGCTCGGTCCGGTTTCCGAGCTGGTCTCGGTGGTGGTCTCCACCCCCGGCAGCTCGGTCGCCTTCGTGGTCGTGTCAGGGGCCTTCTGGTCGCCGGACTGGACGTTGTCCTTGTCGATGGCCGCGACCTTCTCGTGGGCGGTGGTATGCGTCGTCTGCGCGGAGGCGAACACGGCCCCTCCGAACGCCATCGCGGCGATCGCCGCGAAGGCGACGAGCATCCCTTGGATCCGCTTGGTCATGGTGTTCCCTTTCGTAGTGGTTTGCCAAGCGCTCCACAGGCTCACAAGGCAGGATGTAACGACGATGAACTCCCGACGGAGTGGCTACACGCGCAGATGCCCGGCCGCTCGAGCTGCGCCGCGAGCTGCAGCAGCACCGTCTCCTCGGGCGCCATGAGCTGCACGCCCGATGGGCAGCCATGCCAGTTGGTGGCCGTCGGCAGCGAGATCGCGGCGAAGCCGAATACGTTGGCCATCGGCGTCCACCCGTAGTCATCCGCGCGTCGTCGGCGGAGAGTAGGCGAGCGGATGTCTAGGTACGCTGCCTGACCTCTGCGCACCCGTGCCGCCGATCTCCTTGCCCGCGTACCGGGTCGTGCTTGGCTAAGTACCCACGACCCCGGTTATGGCGCGCTTCGCCGCGCGGGTCGCGCCGCACTGGTCATGCCGGCGTTGTTCGCTTTGGCCGACAAGGTGATCGCGAACCCGACGATGTCGTACTTCGTGGCCTTCGGATCGTTCGCCATGCTCCTGCTCGTCGATTTCCAGGGCTCGCTCAGAGACCGGCTGAGCGCCCAGGCGACGCTCGGCCTGGCGTGCGCGGTGCTCATCTGTCTCGGGACGCTCGCCTCGAAGTCCACGCCGGCAGCCGCAGTGGCGATGACCGTCGTCGCCTTCGTGATCCTCTTCTCCGGGGTCGTGAGCTCGGTCCTCGCCGGGGCCACAACTGCCCTGTTGCTGGCCTTCATCCTCCCGGTCTCGCTCCCGGGCCCGGCCTCGCAGATCCCCGACCGAGTCGCCGGCTGGGGCTTGGCCGCCGCCGTGTCCCTGCTCGCCATCTCCGCGCTCTGGCCATCGCCGGAACTCAATCCGGTGCGCACGGCGACCATCGCCGCCTGCCGGGCCCTCGCGGTGCGCCTGCACGGCGAAATCGCGTGGGTGATGAGCCACGGCGAGGCGGCCGATCACGAAGCCCATCGGGCCGCGGTCGCGCGCGCCGACGAGGCCGAGCAGCGCCTCGGGTCCCTGTTCTTCGCCACCCCCTACCGGCCGACCGGGCTGGCGAGCGACGCCCGCGCCCCCGTCCACGTCGCGGATGAGCTGCGATGGCTGAACAGAGTCGTCCTGCGCTCGTCGCCCAAGCGCCATCCCGCCCACCCCAACGTGCCGGTGTGCCAGGTCAAGAAGGGTGCCGCCGACGTGCTCGAGCGAGCCGCCGACCTCCTCGACGCCCCGCAGGGCTCGAGCGACGAACTCGAGGTGGCGCTCGCGAAGATGCGCGAGGTGCTGGGAGCGCTCGAGCGCGCCGCCACCTCCAATCTGCCCGCCGATACCGCGCCCCCGGACGGCGACGCTGAGCGCGCCAGCAAAGTCGTCTCCGCGCTCGATCCCAGCTTCCGCGCACAGGAGCTGAGCTTCGTGGTTGGACAGATCGCTGCCAACGCGAGCTTCGCGGCGGCGGCGCAGCGGCGCAGCCGGCTCGATCGCCTCCTCGGCCGTCAGCCGCCCGGGTTCACGGAGGCGGCAGGCTCGCTCCGCGAACGCGCTGGTTCTCACGTGAGCTGGAGCTCCTCGTGGCTCCACAATAGCCTGAGGGGCGCCGTCGCCCTCGGCCTCGCCGTGCTCGTCGCCGACCTGAGCGGGGTCCAGCACGGCTTCTGGGTCGTCTTCGGCACGCTCGCCGTGCTGCGTTCGAATGCGCTGAGCACGGGGCAGAGCATCGTGCGCGCGATGGTGGGAACCACGGCCGGGTTCATCGTCGGCGGGATTCTCGTGTACCTGATCGGGACCGACACGACGGTCCTGTGGATCCTCCTGCCGGTGGTGATCCTCATTGCCGGGCTGGCGCCGGCGACGATCTCCTTCGCCGCCGGGCAGGCGGCATTCACGGTGACGCTGCTCATCCTCTTCAACATCCTCGTCCCGGTCGGGTGGAAGATCGGCTTGCTGCGGATCGAGGACGTAGCCGTCGGCGGCGCGGTGAGCCTCGCCGTCGGCCTGCTCTTCTGGCCCCGCGGCGCCGCCGCGGCGCTGGGCCGGGCCCTGTCGGAGGCCTATGCGATCAGCGCCCGATATCTGGCCGACGCGGTGGCGTACGGGGTCAGCCGCTGCGACGCCGCCGGCCCGCGCTCGGCGTCGCCAAGTGACAGGTCACTGCAGGCTGTGGCCGCGGCCCGGAGGCTCGACGACACGTTCCGCGATTACCTGACCGAGCGGGGGTCCAAGCCGATTCCCCTCGCCGAGGTCACCAGCCTGGTGACGGGAGTGGCGGGGGTGCGACTGGCGGCCGACGCCGTGCTCGAGCTGTGGGACGGCGATGGGGTGCGAGGCGGCGATCGCTCGGCGGCGCGTCGGGAGCTGCTGAATGCCGCCGAGCATCTAACGGGGTGGTACGACCACTTCGCCGGCAGCCTCACCGGAGCCGAGGAGGTTCCCGATGCGCTGGCACTCGACCAGGTGGTCGACGGCCGGCTCGTCGACGCGGTCGCCAACGATCTCCGCGACTCCGACGGTAACGCCACCGCCGCCGGAGTGAGGGTGATCTGGACCGGAGACCATCTCGACGCCGTGCGCCGACTGCAGGACGTGCTCGTGGACCCGGCGCGGGCGGCGGTGGCCGAGCACGCCCTCTCGGCCGGCACCGCTATTTCTATGCGTGGATGATCGTGCCCACGTGCTCGCCGGCGAGCGCCTTGGTGATGTTGCCAGGGTCCAAGCCGTTGATGATCTGGATCTCCTTGACGTGCTTGGCGGTCGCCATGAGGTCGAGGACGATCGGGTCGATGGGAAGCGTCTCGATACCCCGCTCGACGAGCTCGGCCACGCCGACGCGCGGGAGCAGCTCGGGCGGTTCGCCGGCCTCGAGGGCCGGGTCGCGCGTGTACACGCCGTCGACGTCCTTGACGTAGATCGTCTGGGCGGCGCCGTAGGCGTCGGCGAGGAGGAAGGCGCCGGCGTCAGTGCGGTGCGGCGGGATCTTCCCCACGGCGGGCGGGAACTCGTAGAGCCCGTAGGGCGCGAACCCGTTCGATACCGCCGCTCGGCTGGCGGAGAGGTGCACGGCGAGCTGGTGGGCGACGCTGGTGTGGGAGAGATAGGACACACCGTCCTCGGCCAGGAGCGCGGCGATCATGCGCCCGTTCTGCTCGGCCTCGGTCGCCATCAGCGCCGCCAGGACGCCGGTGGGCAGGCCGAGATCGAGCCCGACCCCGAGCACGTGCCGGGAGCGGACTCCCGGCCCGGTGAGGATGAGCATGCGGTGCTCGGACATCGCCGCGCGCAGCACGTCGACGATCGGCCTGATCGTCTCGACGCCGCGGTCGATGATCGAGCGGCCGCCCAGGGTGACGACGCCCAGCCACGGCAGCAGGCGGACGATCGACCGGTCGGGCTGGCGTACGAGGTCGCGGTCGAGCAGCGTCTGACGCGCGAATACCGAGGCGACATCCTTGGTGGCAAAGCTTGGGTCTGTGGACATTGTGCTCCTCTTCCTCAAGCCGCGGAGATGATCGTGCCCACGTGCTCGCCGTCCAGCGCGCGGGAGATCAGTCCCGGGCGCAGCCCGTTGATCACCTGAACGGATTTGATGTGGCGAGCATTGCGCATCAGCTCGAGCACGGGACGCTCGATGACGAGGTCGGCCAGGTCGCGATCGATGAGCTCGTCGACGGTGATCTCCGGGATCAGGGTGGCGTTCTCGTCGGTCTTCGGATTGGCGGTGTAGAGCCCGTCCTCGTCCTTGACATAGATCATCTGGCGCGCGGCGTAGACCTCGGCGACGAGGAAGCAGCCGGCGTCGGTGCGGTAGGGGGGGATCACGCCCTCCGCCGGCACGTGCTGCCACATGCCATAGGGCGGCATGCCCGCGAAGATCGCCGCGCCGCACTCGGCGACCTTGAGCGCGACAGCGCCGAACGCCGCCTCGCCGACCACGGGCACGCCGTAGCGTGCCATCAGGTAGCCGAGCATCTGGGCGTTCTGCCCCGACACCGCCGCCCCCACCTCGGTGAGCACGCCGGTGGGCAGCCCGAGCTCCATCGCCAGCGCGTAGGCGTGACGAGCGCGCGTGCCCGCCCCGGTGCCGATCAGCAGCAGATGCTTGCGCTTGGCCTCCACGAGCTCTTCGACGATCGGATAGATGGCAGCGCGGCCTCGATCCATCAGGCTCTGGCCGCCAATCTTGAGCACGCTGACGTCGGGGAGGATCGCGTAGTCCGGCGCCTCGGCGCTCGCGGCGAGGAGCGCCGGATCGCTGAGCGATCGGCTCATGAGCATTGATTGCAAGGCGCCGGCAGCGCCGCTGTCTCCCATCGTTGCCTCCTTCGGTCGCGCGTTTGTTGCCTGTCTATGGTCGCACACATAGCTTGGCGGCGGGACAAGTCGCCTAGGAAGTTCGGCCTGATTATCTAGGCAAACTCGCCAGTTGCCTAGGCAAATTGTGCAGCGGTGGGCGGCCCGATACTGCGAGGCGGGGAGGCTGTTAGCGGCGATATGCGCAGGAGAAGCAGGAAAGGGTGCCGGAGGCGCCGTTGCTCTCGTCAAACGTCGACCATGGAGGTGCCACGTGACCGCCGATCTCGACACCCGTTCTGCTGAATCTTACGCGCTGGCCGAGCTCGTCTTCGAGACGCTTCCGAGAGTCGACGAAACGTACGTCAGTCCGGACGTTGTCCCGGCGCGGCGGGTTCGTGCCGAGGGACGATTGTTCGGAGGTGAGACGACGCAGTGGGCACTAGCGCGGCGCTGACTGCCCGTCCCTCGGCTGCGGCCCCGGCGGGCTGACCACATCGACAGCGAGAGGCACGCCGACGAGCTTCGGGTGGTTCCGCCGGTCAGCCTGTAGCGCCGCAGGACGAACGCTGCCGCACCGATCGTCGACCGATTGCGAACGCTGGTCGCAATCGCGCTACTCGTCTGCGTGTGCCTTCTCATGCCCGCCTCGGGGCTCGCTGCGCCCGGGCATGTCGTCGGCTCATCGCCAACGGATTACGCGCTTGATCCGCTGCTGCACACGCCGATGCCCGGTGTCGGTGCTACGCATGTCGTCTACGACTCGACTGACGTCAACGGTAACCGGGATGTCGTCTCGGGCACGATCCTCGTGGACGAGCGCGCCCGCGTCCAGGTCGAGCGCGGCCGCGACCTCTTGTTCGGCCGCGAGGCGGACCGTCGAGCGCGACACCTCGAGGCGTTCGGCGATCTCCCGCTCGGCGCCTAGCCGCTGCCCGGGCGCCAGCTCGCCAGCGGTGATCTCGCGCCGCGGGCAGTCCCAGACCGCGATCACCGAGGGGCCGAGTGAAGCCACGGCGCTACTCCTCCAGGGCCATGGCCGACTCCGGCAGGGTCTGCCCGCCGTCGACGACGATGGTCTGGCCGGTGATGTAGCCGGCCTCGTCGGTGGCCAGGAACAGGGCGGCGTGCCCGATATCGGCAACCGTGCCCAGCCGCCGCTGGGGGATCGAGGCCTCCATCTTGCTCCGGTACTCCGGACCGAGCTCGGCCTCGGTCTCAACGCTCCCCGGCATGACGGCGTTGATGGTGATCCCCTGGCCGGCGAGCTCGATCGCGGCGGTGCGCAGGAAGCCGAGCTGGGCCGCCTTGGTGGCGCCGTAGTGCGACCAGCCGGGGTAGCCGGTGATCGGTCCCGTGATCGAGGAGGTGATGATCACCCGGCCGTGTCCGCTGCGCGAAAGCGCGGGGATGGCGGCCTTGACGGCGAGTATGGTGCCCTTGACGTTGGTGGCGAAGATATCGTCGATGTCCTGCTCGCTCATGTCCTCGAGCCGGGCCGCGGGGAAGATCCCGGCGTTGGCGCACAGGACTTCGAGGCTCCCGAAGCGGTCGACGGTCTCGGCCACCATGCGCTCGGCGTCCTCCCCCACGCCCACATCGGCGCGGATGAATTCGACCTCGCCGCCTTGTTCTCCGAGCTCGGCCGCTGCGTCGGCGCCTGCGTGGGGATCGCGGCCGACGATCGACACGCGGGCGCCCGCTTCGACGAACGTCCGGGCGATGCCCTTGCCGATGCCCTTGGTACCGCCGGTCACGAGGACGGACCGGCCCGTCACTGGAGTAAACACAGGTGCAGCCTCTCCTAGTGGGTTGATAGGTAGTCCTCGGCGAGCGCGCAGGTGCCGGCGGTGAACCCGGCGCCGAGCTCGGCCGCCTCGGGCGCGAACGTGTGGTGGGACCCGATCCAGGCGACGAGGAGGAGCCGGCGCAGCATCACGAAGGTCTGGAGCTCCGCTTCCGCCTCGCGCTCGAGCTCGCGCTCTCGGCGGTAGCCCTGGACCCAAGCGTCGCGGAGCTCCGGCACGCGCGGGTGGTCCTCCATGAACGAGACCGCCGTCGCGAAGTCGTACATGTACCACGAGAAGCCGCAGTCGTCGAAGTCGATGACGCGGACCCGCACCCCGTCGACGAGGAGGTTGGCTAGGCGCATATCGGCGTGAATGAGCCCGAAGCGGTCCGCGCCCTCGCCGAAGGCCCGCAGCCGCGAGGCGATAGTGGCGTCGAGGTGCGCGAGCTGGCGGCGCTCCTCGGGGCCCATGCCCAGACCGTCCTGCCAGAGACCCCAGTGCCCTTGCGGACCGATGGTCGACTCGTAGTCCCAGCGCGGGCGGCGGAACTCGCCCGGTGGATCCCAGCGCCGGGTGTGCCCGTGCATGCGCGCGGAGGTGGCGCCGAGGATCTCGAACTGCCGGACGGCGGCCTCGCCGGCGTCGAGGTCCGGTGCCACCCCGTCCAGCCACTCGAACATCGCCACGTCGCGCGGGCCGAGCTCCGCGGTCGAGACCGACACCACGCGTGACCCGTCGGCGGCGACGATCGCTCGGGGGGTGTTAACGACCCCGTCGGCGCGTAGCGCGTCGATCCACATGAGCTCGGAGATGATCTCCTCGACGCTGCGGTAGCCGGGGCGGTGGATCCGCAGCGCATAGCGCGTTCCCCGGGGATGCTCGACGCGGTAGGTGTGGTTCTCGGAGACGTTGCACAGGGTGATGGTGGCGTCGCCGAGGCCGAACCGGCCCGCTCCCTCTCGGGCCAGCTCCGCGATCTGGTCGTGGTCTGCGCTCATGTCCGGTGTTTAGTGCTTGCGCCGGGCTCGCGCCCGGCGAGGACGCCGCCGATTTCGTCCCCGCGAGGACGATATCCGAGGTCGCACCGGCGCCATACAGGCGGCCGGCGGCGCCGATCATCGACACGCTGACCAGGGTGAGCGAGGGAGCGACGCGCTCGGCGGCGGCGGCGAAGGGCCGGCGTCATCTCGGCCACGAGCAGCTCTGGCCAGCCAGGAGCATCGAGGCCTCGCGGTTGCGGTGATTCGAGCGAGCCGATGATAAACGCGTCGATCGGTGGGTGCTCGGGCGCGAACCAGCCCGAGGCGACCGAGCCGCTGGCGACGAGCACGCGCTCGGCGACCGCGCTGCCGAGTACGTCGAAGGCGATCAGTCGCTCGCCGTCGGCGCTCTGCACCTCGAGGCGCCGCGCGGAATCGACTCACCCGCTTGGTCGCCCACACCGGTCCGGTCACCGTGGCTCTCAGCAGATGGACCGAACCATTTATGGGATAAGTTGCCTAGACCATTCGGATAAAGGTTCGAGGTCTCCAGTTAGTCGCTCTCAGCGTCGGCGTGCGCGTAGCACCGCGTCGTGAGTGAATCGGGAGCCCTCGGGCACGGGATCGACCCGCGGGCGCGATTCGCGAACTTCGACCTCCCAGCGGGCGCCGAGGTGGGCGGCAATATCGTCGGGCTGGACGAAGTCCGTGACCTCAAATCCGTGAGCGCGGGTCCATTCGGGATCGAGTGGCGAGTGGCCAACGACGAGCAGCGTCCCACCTGGAGCGGTCGCGCCGAGCAGAGCGCGGATTGCGGGCTCGCCGTCGCCGTGGCGCAGCGCCGGGTAGTGAACCGAGACCAGGTCATAGCCGTACGGCGAAGGCTCCATCCCAGCAATGTCGGCACAGATCCAATTCACGGTGACCGTCGCCGCCCTCGCGGCTACCGCCGCGCGCTCCAAAGCGATCGCCGAAACGTCGACACCGGTCACCTCCCAACCCTCACGGGCAAGCCAGATCGCGTCACCGCCCTCGCCGCCGCAGCCGACATCGAGCGCACGGCCCGGATGCCGGCCGCCGGTCAGCTCTGCGACAAGCACGCCGTTAGCGCGTCCGCTCCACAGCGCCTCACCGGTCGCGGCGTACCGCTCATCCCACTCGTTCAACACCCACCGAGGCTACCGGCCTCGCGAGTCAGCGCGTCACGGGGTCACCGCGCCGTACGCGACCTCGAACGAAAAGCCGTGTACTGCAGCGAGTGCCGGACTCGACGATGCTTCTTGCGCGAAACGCGTGGAGCGTGGAGGGTGCCGTTCCCGGTGATGGTCTTGCCACCCCCGTCAGGCGCCTGGAGCATGATCGGCATGTCGACGCGTACGTGCTTGAGTCGCTTGAGCAACGCCAGACCCGAGTGGGTGAGGTGAAGCGTGATGGTGACGGTCTTGCCCGCTTCGAGCGTCACCACCTTCGAGCGCGTCAGGAACGACACTCTCCTGTGGTGCTTCTTGCTCGCCGTGATCGCGTTCAAGGACATCATCGTGATCGAGGTCGCCTCAATCGTGAACGCGTTCCCGTTGTGCAGCTTCACCGCGAACACGCCCTGGGCATTGGGTTTCAGCTTGCCGAGTGAAAGCACGACGTTCGCGGTGTGACCAAACGCGGCCTTAGCAACGGCGATGGACACCGTCGCCGTGTTCGAAGTCCCATCTGCGGCTGTGGCGAGATAGCTGAAGCTGTCCCCCCCGCTATAGCCGCCGGTGGGCGTGTACGTCACTTGACCGGCCGCATTCGGAGCACTGAGCGTCCCGTGCGAGGGGGTGGAAGCAACGCTGTAGCTGAGCGTGTTCGCGCCCGGATCGGTGCAGGACAATTGCACGCTCGCCGCCGTCCCATAAGCGGTCGCTGTCGTCAGATTCGAACACGCAACCTCACCGCGGAGCTCGAGCACGTACAGCCCCGAGTTCGTGTCGCTGACCACGACGGCGCCGTTGGCGGCGACGTCGACCCCGGTGACGTTAGCCTTCGCGGGGATCTCGTTGGTCGGGTCCGGGGTATCCGGGGGCACGAACGATGCGATCTCGGTGGGGTTCGCGCTCGTGAGATCGATCACCCGCACGCCGTTGGCGTGCGCGGCCACGAAGGCGACCGATCCTCGGGCGACGGCGTGATGGACCGAGTAGACACCGAGGTCCGGCGGCGGGAACACCAGGGACGGCGGCGGTTGATAGCTACCGCGAAGGGTGGGAGCTGCCGGGTTGCTCACGTCGACCACCCGCAATGCTCCCCACGGGCCGGGGCTGTCGACCATCCCGCCAGTCAGGGCTTGACCGCCTGGAGCGCATGCAGTGACACCGGCCCCGGGCGCGACCGCGGGAGCCGGACACAGGTAGTCGCGCAACGCTGTTGCGTCGCCGGTATCGATGTCAAAGGTGGGAATCGTGACACCGGTGGGATCGCCGTCGAAGCTGGTGGCTTGCGGAACGGTGGTGCTGGTGTTGCCGACGATCACACCGACTGCGCCATCCGCCTGCAGGCGCAGCGTCGCCGCGGCCACCGAGCACGACGGCACGCCACCGCTTCCCTCGCGGCTGGCGACCTTGGCCCGATCGCGCAACACGATCTTGCCGGCGATAGTGGCAGCGGTGACGCCGGTCGGGTACGGATCAGCCGCGGTCGCGCCGGATGCGGGGCAGGCGCGACCGACGTAGACGATGCCGCCCGGGACCTGGCTGCCCGGATGGCGGTAGACCTGTGCGGTGTTGTTGGGGTCAAACAGCGTGAACATCGCCTCACAGGCGAACTTCGAGCCGGCCACCGAGCTCGTACCGTCGATGCGGAGGGTCGAGCTCGGCGCGATCCAGTCTGACTCGCCCAAGAGCGCCAGCGAATGTCCTCCGACGGACGCGAAGTTGACGTACGAGGCGTTGCCCTCGAAGGTCCGGTCGGACCTGGGGTATTGATATTGGCCAAGCGTAGACGGCGCAGCGGGGTTGGAGAGATCGACTGTAAACAGCCCCTGGTCGAAACCGGGGAGCAGAGCCTTGCTCCCATCGGGATAGCTTCCTACGCCGATCGCGCCATCGAATGCCCGGCAGCCATTGTTTGAGTAGCCGACGGGTTGGCCATTGAACCCTGGAGGACGCTGGTCGGCCGGAAACTCGTTGGGATAGGAGCCGATCTCGGTTGGCGTGGTCGGATTGGTGACATCGACGATGCGAAGATCGCCATGGAACGCGGTGGGGTCTGGCGAGCTCCCTTGACTGGCGGAGGAGAAGGGCTCCGTCGACAGCGACAGCACTCGTCCATCCGGCCGTTGGACGAGCGAAACCTGGTCCTGCGAGGAGGCGCACGCGTATCCATCGCGGGAATTCGAAGGATTGCTCGGAAGTCCCGTGCACGGCGGGTCACCAGGGAGGGACTGATTGGCGTCGGCCTGGTAACGACCGAGGTACACAGGGCTTGCGGGAGTGGTGATGTTGTAATAGGCGACCCCGCGATCGACATAGTTTCCTGCTCCGTTACAGCGCACCAGCGCCACGGCGAGCAAGTCGCCGCTGAACGAGGGGGTGTTGACGTGCAGCGCCGAGACGTCGTTGGCGACCGCGTTCAGCGGCACGGGTATCTGCGCCTTGATCACCGGCGCGGTCGGCGTCGAGACGTCCACGATCTTCACGGTGGTCTGCGGGCACGTGTACGGGCCGCTGTAAAAGCCCGAGCGCAGTCCCGATCCCGCGAGAATGCCCGACGCGACGATCGCCGTGTTCCCGATCGTGGTGACCTGGCCGTTCAACCCGCCACCACCGAGGTTGGTCTGGCCGACCAAAGCGAGGGTCGCCGCCGATGCGGCCGCCGGGGCGACAGCAAGCGCCCCGAGCAGGAGTGCAATGCTCAAGGCGCGAAGCGCACTCCGAGGTAGCTGGCACGCCTTACCTCCTCGACCTCCGCCGATCACAACATCCGCCCTAGCACCACCGGGGACACCAGCACCTACGCTCATCAAGCTCTCCCACCCTCGGGTGGCGCTTCGACCACAGGGGCGGCGCCTCGGCCAGCCTATCCGCTCAGCAGCCTTCCAGTAAGTGCGGAACGCCACTAGCGCCAATCTTCGACCCTGTTACGCAGTCCAGTTAGCAATCAGTCAGCGCATTACGCTGCGGCGGGCGCCGCGTGGCAGTCGGGATGGCCGCAACCGCACTCGTGCGCCTGGTGTCCCTCGTGGCTGCCGTGCTTGGCGCAGTAGTCCGAGCAGAACCCGTCCTCCCTCGGCGCACAGTTGCAACCTTCGTGACCACACGTCTGCTCAGCCATCGCGTCACTCCCCTCTGCTCATTGCCGTGCTGGCGCCGAACCATACAACGAGGGCCGCGCTCATCCCAACCGCCAATAGAACTCCGCCCCCGCGGCTATGGGCGTCGCCACCTCGCTCAGCTCCGCTCGCGCCACCCCGACCTCGAGCCCCGCGATGGCGGCGACCTCCGCCGTGGCCAGGGGGTAGTCGGCCCAGGCGAGAACCTCGGTGACGTTATCGGGGTCGGGCCGGCGAACGATCTCAGGGGCGTGATTGGCGATCGCGGCCTCGTAGGCCTCGATCGGGTTGAAGCCGGGGATCACGGTGCTCGCGCCGGTCTCGATGCGGGTGATCTCGTAGCTCGGCGCCGTGTCGCGCCGCTGCTCGGGCGGGCCGCCGAGCTTGTGGTCGAGGGCGCGGGCGGCGGGGCACGGGCGCCTGGCCGCCTCGATGTCGGCCTGCAGCGTGTCGTCGACGTCCTCGCCGGCGCTCAAGCGCTCGAGCTCCGCGGGGTCCAGGCCGGCGTCGCGGGCGGCGCCAGCGAGAAGCTCGGGGTCGTCGAGCAGGCCGCCGGCCATGGCGCGGACCCGCAGGCTGCGCAGGAGCGCATGCTCGCGGTCGGGCGCGTGCAGTCGCGCAGCGACTACCGCGCGACACGCCGGCTCTGATCTGAGGAGGCGGGCCGCGCCCGCGGCGCGGGATCGATCGGCATGCCGTAGCGGCGCTGGAGCGTCCCCCGGCGAGCTTCTCGGCCTCCCCGGGCTCGAATCGGTACACGGTGATCTCGAGCACGACGACATGGGTGTACATACCCGCAGGCCCGTAGGCGTAGGCTTGCGCGGAGAAGGAGAGCGACATGAGGTTGCCGAAGCCGCTGCTGCCGGAGTGGGACGCGCTCGAATGGGCGCGCATGCCGTTTCCCGAGCGCGCGCGCATGGCATGCCAGAGCTTCGCGGTCCAGGGCTGGGGGTCGCCCGCGGGCGTGTACGTGTTCTACGCGCTGAAGATCGCGCTCTACATCGCAGGGTGGTGGCTGTTCTGCAGCTTCACGCCCGGCCTCGGGAACCTGAACACGATCGGGCACTGGTGGCTGTCCAGCACCGCCTTCGAGAAGGCCGTCCTGTGGAGCATGCTCTTCGAGGGCCTCGGATTGGGCTGCGGCAGCGGGCCGCTGACGGCGCGCTACGTGCCGCCCTTCACCGCCTTCCTGCACTTTCTGCGGCCGGGAACGATCAAGCGGCCGCTGTTCGCGGGGGTGCCCGTCTTCGGTGGCTACCGGCGCACCTGGCTCGACGTGCTTCTTTACGCGGCGGTCAACGTCCTCCTGCTTGCGGCGCTCGTTTCGGCGACGATCCCCGTCGGCCTGCTCGCCCCCATCGTCGGCCTCTATCTGATCCTCGCGCTTGCCGACAAGACGATCTTCCTGAGCGCCCGCGGCGAGCACTACTGGACCGCGGTGACCCTCTTCGTGCTCGCCTCGAACTGGATCCCCGCCGTCAAGGCGCTGTGGCTCGCGCTGTGGTTCTGGGCCGGCTTCTCGAAGCTCAACCATCACTTCACCTCGGTGGTGTGCGTGATGAACAGCAACGCGCCGGGGACGGCACGGATGCCGTGGCTGCGCAAGCGCTTCTACAGGGACTTCCCCGACGACCTGCGTCCCTCGCGTCTGGCCAGCATCGCCCACGGGGGTGTGGCGCTCGAGTTCGGCGTCCCGCTCATGCTCTTCCTGGGCAAGGGCGGCACCGTGACCACCATCGGCCTGATCATGATGGTCTTCCTGCACGCGTTCATCACCAGCAACGTCCCCGCCGGCGTCCCCCTCGAGTGGAACGTGATGATGGTCTACGGTGGGTTCTTCCTCTTCGACAAGCACGCCGCCGCGAGCATCTTCTCGATGTCGCCGGTGTCGGGAGCGTTCCTGGCGGTGATGGTCGTCGTCATCCCCGTGCTCGGAAACCTGTTCCCGAGCCGGATCTCCTTCCTCATGGCGATGCGCTACTACGCCGGCAATTGGCCCTACAGCGTGTGGCTGTTCAAGGGCGAGAGCTACCGCAAGCTCGACAAGATCAAGAAGACCGCCGCGTGGCCCCCCGATCAGGTGGAGCGCTTCTATGACGAGGCCACTGCGATCGCCATCTCGAGCAAGCTCGTGGGCTGGCGGCTGTTGCATCTCCAGGGACGGGTGATGGCCGACCTCGTACCGCGGGCCGTCGAGGACTTCGAGGACTACACGTGGATGGACGGCGAGCTCGTAGGCGGGATGGTGCTCGGCTACGACTTCGGCGACGGCCATCTCATGGATGAGGAGCTGCTGCGCGCCATGCAGCAGCAATGCGGGTTTGCGGACGGAGAGCTGCGCGTGATCGTCGTCGAGTCCCAGCCCTTCGGGCGCCACACCGTCAACTACCGCATCCACGACGCCCAGACGGGCAAGCTCGCCGAGGGCGACATCGACGTCCGAGCGCTGCGCGAGCGCCAGCCCTGGGAGTCGTCCGCGTCCGCGTCTGCGGCGCTAGGCGCTGCCGAGCCCGACGCCGACGCCGACGATGAGCGCGCCGCCGAGCGCCACCTGCAGCAGGCTGACGCGTAGGGAGACGTTGAGGAAGCGCTTGCGGATCAGGGAGATGGCGATGAGCTCGATCCCCACCACGATCCCGGCTACGACCAGGGCTGTGTTGACGTCGGAGATGAGGAAGGGCAGCGAATGGAAGGTCCCGCCGAGCGTGGTCATCGCGCCGGTGACGAACCCGCGGGCGATCGCCGAGCCGCGCCCGGTCTGGGTCCCGTCGTCGGACAGGGCCTCGGAGAACCCCATGCTGATGCCGGCCCCCACTGCGGTGGCGAGGCCGACGAAGAGGGCGGAGTGCGAGCCGGAGAGGAGCGCCGCCGCGAAGATCGGCGCGAGGGTGGAGAGCGTGCCGTCGATCAGGCCGACGAGCCCCGGCTGCACGTAGCGCAGGATGAATCGCTGCTCGTCGATGTGCGGCGGCGAGACCTTCGCCGCTACTCGTTCAATAGCGTCGGAAAGCGCCGTCATCGGCTAAGTATGGCCGGGCGTACCGGCTGCTGCGTCGCAGTACCCGGGCGATCGCCAAGCAGGTCGGACGGCGCCTACCGTCACCCCCTGGGGTTGCGCTGACGGGCGCGTGGGGCGCGCGTGCCCCCCGACTGCCGGCGCTGGCGGATCCGCCGTTCGGCGACCACGCTCCCGATCACGGCGAGCGCGACCGGGATCTCGAGGAGCGCGAGCATGCCCAGCCCCGGGGTGAGGATGATCGCGAAGATCATGAGCACGAGCGCGACCCCGCAATCTTCGAGCAGGTCGCGACGGCGGCGCCTGAAGTGCATGACGCGGCGGCGGCGCTCGATCCTCGCCGCACGCTCCACCTCCTCCTCCCAGGCCCGCGGCATCATGCCGTCGATCCGAGCTGGACGGGGGCGGCGCGACGCGGGCCGGCGTGCGGGTTGCGCGCTCAGCTCAGACTCCAAGACCGAACATCACGACCCACGCGAGGCCCGTGACCTGCATGAAGCGATCGCCGAAGATGACGTTCTCGGGTGCACCGCCGCTGCCTGAAGTCACAAGCAAACCGTAGCGAAGCATGGCGAGGATGAAGGGGATGATCGTCAGCTCCCGCGCGAGCGGGACCCCCGCGGCGAACGCCCACAGCGAATATGCGCCGAGCGCACCGGCGCAGGAAACGCAGATCACGAGCCGCAGGAACTCCGCCGTGTACTGCTCGAGGACGCGGCGCGAGCGACGGGTCTCGGGGTCGAGGAAGTCCGCGTAGCGCTTGCCCGCGGCGACGAACAGCGCCGCGAAGGAGACGACGAGGATGAACCAGCGCGAGATGGCGACCTGGGCCGCGATCCCGCCCCCCAGCGCTCT
Organism: Actinomycetota bacterium; assembly: GCA_030948875.1. Lineage (GTDB taxonomy): Bacteria > Actinomycetota > Thermoleophilia > Solirubrobacterales > Solirubrobacteraceae > Palsa-465. The sequence goes on along the minus strand of JALYZL010000498.1, from coordinate 3,457 downwards.
GAGCACGAAGGCGGCGGCGATGGCCGCGATGTCGGCGATCGCGACGCGCCGCAGCCACGTCGTGTAGGCGACGTTGAGCGCCGCGTAGGCGCAGGCTGCGATGCACAGGGCGTCGCTCACGGCGAGCGCCAGCCAGATGCCGAGCGCCACGCAGATCGCCCCCACGGCGGCCGCCATCTCTGGCGAGACCGCGCCCGAGGCGATCGGCCGATGGCGTTTGACGGGATGGCGCCGGTCCTCGGGAGCGTCACGGGCGTCGTTGATCAGGTAGGCGCCGCTGGCAAGCAGGCAGAAGACCACGAAGGCCAGCGCGACGTGCAGGAGCACTCCGGAGCGACCGAGCGTGCCGGCCGCGGCGGGAGCCGCGAACACGAGCAGGTTCTTGGCCCACTGCCGAGGCCGCACTGCCCGTACCCAGGGACGGATGCCGCCGTGCTCGGCGGGAATGCGTTCCGCCGCGGGGCGACCCTGCTCACGCGGGTCGGCACGCCGGCTTCGGGGCGGACGCGACTGGGGAATCGGGGTGGCGGTGGGCATGCGTTCGTTGAACTTCCGTAGCCGTTTCTGCCCGGAGCCTCGATCGCCTGCGCAGGGAACCATGAGACTTCTCTCAGGCGCGCGGGAAAGGCCGCAGGACGAACCTACACTGCCGCGAACGTTGTCCTGACGCTCGCTTACTGACGCTGACCAGCGAGCTACCTTTTACGCTCGTGTCCGTCGCCGAGACCGCCATACCCCGGGCGCGCCGCCATCCGCTGCCGCCGCGCCTGAGTCCGTTGCGCCGCCTGCGCCGGATCGTGATTCTCGGCCTGTGCCTGTGCGGGGTCCCGATCCTCATCTCGTACCTCACGACGATCACGAGGCCGTCGAACTCGAGCTTCACGATCAACTCGTTCGAATGGCTCCGCGACCATGGCGCGGCCGGCCTGGCCGTCAAGGCCGAGGACATCTACTACTCGCTGAACGCCCCCTCGACCGGGGGTCCGGGGATCAAGACGCTCGCGCTCAAGCATCCGGTCGGGGCCGCCGCGACCGTCCATCCCCCGGAGATCGCGCCCGTGATCTCGCCGGCGTTGCACGGCGAGGGCGTCTGGGTCCCGAGCGAGACGTGGACCGGGTCAGGCGCACCGGTGCAGTTCACCCAGTTCCGCAGCGACCCGAACTACCCGAGCATGGTCGCCGGGATCGCCTGGATCGACACCTCGCGCACGACGGTCGCCATCAACCCCGGCCGGCTCGAGCCGGCGGTGACCCTGCCCCGCGGGGCCATGGAGGTTCCGCCCGCGTCGCGAGGGCGGCTGCTGGCGACCTTCAACAGCGCCTTCAAGCTCGCGGACTCAGGCGGCGGCTTCGCCGTGGGCGGCCATACCTACGCGCCGATGAAGGCCGGGATGGCGACGCTCATCGGGTACACCAACGGTCGCCTCGACATTCAGGCGTGGTCGGGGGGGCCCGACATCCCGTCCGGAGTGAGCTTTGCCCGCCAGAACCTCCCACTCATCGTCGAGAACGGCGCGCCCAACCCCAACCTGTCGGACGGGCCGGCATGGGGCGTGACCGTCGGCAACGCGATCCGGGTCTGGCGCTCGGGGATCGGCGTCGACTCGAGCGGCAACCTGATCTACGCCGCGGCCGACAACCAGACGGTCGGCTCGCTCGCGCAGATTCTCATCCGCGCGGGCGCGGTGCGCGCGATGCAGCTCGACATCAACTCCTACTGGGTGAGCTTCATCACCTACGCCCAGCCGAACGCGGGATCGCCGAGCAACCTGCTCCCGGGCATGACCCGCACCGCCTACCGCTACCTGACCCCCGAGGACCGCGACTTCTTCGCCGTCTACGCCCGCTGAGACGGCTCAGGGAGTGGCTCCTCCTCCACCGGCCCCCGGGCCTCCGCCGTTCCCGGGGGCTCCCCCGCTGGTGGGCTGAGGGACTCCGGGGTCGGCGGGCGCCGGCAGGTGCTGCTGGCCGAGCGAGGAGAAGAAGCTCCAGATCGTGCATGAGGCGCAGATCGTGGCCCGCGGGCCGGGATCGGGCGGCGTCGCGCCCGGCCACTGGTGCCGGCCGCCGACGATCTTGATGTGTTCGACGGTCGATCCTCGCGCGCAATTCCCCCACGTGAAGAGGGCGGTTCCGCGGGCGATGCTGCGACTTGCGGGGCCGCCGACACAGCCATCGAGACGCGCCCACGCGTTGACTAACGGCGGGAGCCCGTCGGCCGTCGCATGGGCGCCCTTACTCCCCCAGTAGGCGGCGATCCGATCGGCCGTGCCGTGGATCTCGAGCAGCGGCACGGGTCGTCTGAGGTGGCAGGGCGGAAGCTGGTTGTAGTCGCCGGCCACGGCGGCGATCCCGGCCAGTTGCGTGGACAAGTCACAGCCCAGGAGCGCGACCATGCCGGCACCGTTGGAGACGCCGGTCGCGAAGACGCGGGAGCTGTCGATGCAGATGGTCGATTTGAGCGTGGTGATCAGGGCGCCGATGAAGGCGACGTCGCTGGGCTGGTTGGCGGCCCCGCTGATGTTCCAGAAGCGCCCGTCGGAACTCGGGTAGGCGACGATGAAGTCGTCGGTGTCGGCCACGTTCGAGAACCCGCTGTAGGACTCCATGCCGGGGCCGCTCCCGTACGCTCCGTGCAGGACCAGCACCAGGGGTACCGGCACATTGGCCGGGATGGCCGCGGGGACGTGGACGAGGGCCGAGCGCTGAAGGCCGCCGCTGAACACGTTCACGACATAGGTCCCGGCCGGCGGCGGTGTCCCGCATGCCGCGGGTAGCGACGCCCCGGCGGCGCGTCCGGGAAGCGCGCCCGCGAGCGCGAGGGCAAGGGTCGCCGAGAAGGCGAGGATGGCTCCCCGCAGGGATGGACGAGAGACGGTCATCGGTTAACGAACAGGCGAGGGGCGCATTTGTTCCGCTCCCCGCGGCTCAGCCGGGCAGACGGTAGAGCTTCAGCCGCAACGTCCGAGGGATCCCGACCTCGGCGCTGACGTCGATCCCGTGTTGGCGGACCCAGATCGAGGTGGGAATGCACGCGGCTCCGACCCTCCCCCCGCCGCACGAGTAGCTGCCCACGAGGGCGTACCCGACCTGACCCGAGCGGACGGCCTGCTGGAGCTGGGCGAGGCTCAGGAAGGGCCTCACGGCAAAGGTCGTGAGCGGGAGGATCGGCCTCGAGTCGTGGATCAGGAGCGGCGCGAGCTCGAGGGCGTCGTCGGCGGCCAGCTCGTAGCGCAGGCCCTGGGTGCGCGGGAGCAGATAGCGCGAGATTGCCGCCTCGACGGCGCGCGGCTGCACGGGAAGGCCGACCGAGTCCGAGCGCGCCCCGCGTACAATCGCCTGCGACTCCCGGACCGGGAAGCTGAGACAGGTAGCGAGGGCGAGCACCCCGGCTAGGAACGCGACGGGCCGGGCCGCCCGCTTCTCGGCCACGGCGACGGCCGCCGCAGCGATCGCG